>NZ_SMKM01000400.1 GCF_004348665.1 Actinomadura sp. GC306
CGGCGGGGGCGGGGGCGGTCCTGCTTAGCGGGACGCGGTTACCTGCGGGAAATCTAGAACGGGTTACAGTGAAGCGAATCTCGTTCTAGAAGGAGACCGCATGGGAACCCCGGTGATCGTCGAGGCGGTGCGCACACCGCTCGGAAAGCGCAACGGCTGGCTGGCGGGCATGAAGGCCCAGGCCGTCCTGGCGCACGCGCTCAACGCCGCGGTGGGGCGCGCCGGCCTCGACGCCGCCGAGGTGGAGCAGGTGTTCGCCGGCTGCGTGACGCAGGCCGGCGAGCAGGGCGGCCACGTCGGCCGCTACGCCTGGCTCTACGCGGGCCTGCCCTGGCAGACCGGCGTCACCACGATCGACGCGCAGTGCGGGTCGGCGCAGCAGGCCGTCCACCTGGCCGCGTCGCAGATCGCCGCCGGGGTCGTGGACGTCGCGATCGGCTGCGGCGTCGAGGTCATGAGCCGCGCGCCGCTCGGCAGCAACGTCATGCCCGCCGACCCGCGGCCCGACGACTGGTCGCTCGACATGCCGAACCAGTTCGAGGCGGCCGAGCGGATCGCCGCCCGGCGCGGCATCACCCGCGCCGACCTCGACGCGTTCGGCGCCCGCTCGCAGCAGCTCGCCGCCAAGGCGTGGGCCGACGGCCGCTTCGACCGCGAGATCGCCCCCATCACGGCGCCCGTCCTCGACGGCGAGGGCAACGTGACCGGGGAGACCCGCGAGGTCACCCGCGACCAGGGCCTGCGCGAGACCACCGCCGACGGCCTCGCCGGGCTCAAGCCGGTCATGCCGGACGGCATGCACACCGCGGGAACCTCGTCGCAGATCTCCGACGGGGCCGCGGCCGTCGTCCTCATGTCCGAGGAGAAGGCCAAGGCCCTCGGCCTGCGCCCCCGCGCCCGCATCCGGAGCCAGGCCCTGGTCGGCTCCGAGCCGTACTACCACCTGGACGGGCCGGTCCAGTCGACCGAGCGCGTGCTGCAGAAGTCCGGCATGACGATGAACGACATCGACATCACCGAGATCAACGAGGCGTTCGCGTCGATCGTGCTGTCCTGGGCGTCGGTCCACAAGCCGGACATGGACAAGGTCAACGTGAACGGCGGCGCCATCGCCCTCGGCCACCCGGTCGGCGCGACCGGCTCGCGCCTGATCACGACCGCGCTGCACGAGCTGGAGCGCCGCGACGCCGGGACGGCCCTCGTCACGATGTGCTGCGGCGGTGCGCTGTCCACGGCGACCATCCTCGAACGGATCTGACCGGACGACTCACGACACCGGCCCACGACACCGGCCCACGACACGGCCCCGGCGCACCGCCGGGGCCGCCACTCTGCGAAGGCGCGAAAGGCGGTCCCTCCTTGCAGCCGGAACCCGAAGACCTCGGCGGCGGACTCTGGAGCGTTCCAGTCCCGATCCCGGACAACCCCCTCGCCTACACGCTGGTGTACGCGGTCGAGAGCCCCCAGGGCCCCGTACTGATCGACGCGGGCTGGCACCACGAGGACGCCTGGGCGGCCCTCACCGGCGGGCTCGGCACGTTCGGCATCGACGTCGCCGACGTGCGCGGCGTGGTCGTCACCCACTACCACCCCGACCACGCGGGCCTCGCGGGCAAGGTGCGCGAGGCGTCCGGCGGCTGGATCGCCATGCACCACGCGGACGCCGAGATCACCCGGCTGTTCCGCTCCGTCGGGCAGGGCGGCCGCCGCTCGTTCGAGCTGACCGCGCTGCGCCGCGCGGGCGCCGCCGAGTCCGACCTGACCGAGCCGCCCGCGGACCGCCGGGTCGAGCCGCCCGCCGTCCCGGACCGCGAGCTGTCCGACGGCGACCTCGTCGACCTCCCGGGCCGCAGGCTCCGCACCATCTGGACGCCGGGCCACTCCCCCGGCCACATCTGCCTGCACCTGGAGGACGGCGACCGGATCTTCACCGGCGACCACGTCCTGCCCCGCATCACCCCGCACATCGGCCTGTACCCGTACGACATCCCGGACGTGGACCCGCTCAGCGACTTCCTCGGCTCCCTCGACAAGGTCTCCGCGATGTCCGTGGACGAGGTGCTGCCGGCCCACCAGTACCGCTTCACCGGCCTCTCCGGCCGCGCCCAGGAGATCATCGAGCACCACGAGCAGCGGCTCACCGAGATCACCGCCCTGCTGTCCGCGCAGCCCAGGACGCTGTGGGACATCACGGCGGGCCTGACCTGGCGCAACCCCTGGGAGGAGATGGCCCAGTTCGCCCGCCGGATGGCCGCCGCCGAGGCCGCCGCGCACATCCGCACCCTCGAAACCCGGGGGGTCGCCCGCCGCGAGGGCACGGGCGACCCCCTCCGCTACCGCCTCCGCTGAACCGCCCTACCCGTGCTACCCGGCCCGCACGGCGCCGAGCGGCCGCGCGGGCCCCAGGGCGAGCCGCGGCCAGCCCGCGGTGTCGCGCTGCAGCTGCCGGTCGTGGGTCGCGAGGACGACGGCCGCCGGAGTCGCCTGGAGCGCTTCGGTCAGCTCGTCCACCAGGGCGATCGACAGGTGGTTGGTCGGCTCGTCCAGCAGCAGGACGTGCGGCCGGGCCGCCAGCACCATCGCCAGGTCGAGCCTGCGCCGCTGCCCCATGGACAGGGCACCCACGGGCTTGCCGACGTCGTCCGGCGACAGCAGCCCCAGCGCGGACAGCGAGACCGTCTCGTCCTCCCCGATGCGGCCCGCCGTGACCAGGCGCCCGACGTGCGCGGCGAACACGTCGTGCGCCCTGCCCTGCACCTCGGGTGATTCCTGGGCCAGCAGTTCCACCCGCGTTCCCGGGGCGCTGCGCGTGACGCCGCCGGTCGGGGCGAGCCGCCCCGCGAGCACCGCCAGCAGCGTCGACTTCCCCGCCCCGTTCGGCCCGGTCACGACCAGGCGCGAACCCGACTCCAGGACAAGAGACACGTCCTGGTGCAGGCGCCCCTCCACCCGCACGTCGTCGGCGGTCAGCAGCCGGACGCCGGGACGGGCGGGCAGGTCCGGCATCCGGAACCGCCGCGGCGGCACCGGCGCGGTCACCGCGTGCCGCTCCAGGTCGTCCCGGCGCCGGTGCACGGACCGGACGATGCCGGGGGCGCGGGTGGCGCGCTGGTGCTTGCCCGTCCCCTTGCCGGGCCGCCAGCCGGTCACGAGCCGGTTCTGGGCCTCGGACAGCTCCCGGGTGAGGCGCGCGTGCTCGGCCCGCTGCCGCTCGTACTCCTCCTCCCAGCGCTGGAGTTCCGCCTCCCGGCCCTCGCGGTATCCGGCGTAGCCGTCCCCGTAGACCTGCGGGCGCCCGTCCCGGCTGGGGTCCAGGTCGAGAACGGTCGTCGCCACATCGGACAGCAGCGCCCTGTCATGACTGACCACGACGACCCCGCCCGGATGCGCGCGCAACCTCGCCGTGAGGAAGTCGAGCCCCGCCGCGTCCAAATGGTTCGTCGGCTCGTCCAGGAGCAGGAAGTCGTGCTCGGCGCCGAGCAGGCACGCGAGCCGCACCCGGTAGCGCTGCCCGACGGACAGCTCCGCCAGGCGCCTGGTCCGGTCGGTGACCGCGCCCAGGTTCTCCAGTGCCAGATCGACGCGCCGGTCGGCGTCCCAGGCGTCGAGCGCCTCCGCCGCGTCCAGCGCAGCCTCGTACTCCTGCTCCGCGCCGGGCCGCCCCTCGGACAGCGCCCGCGTCGCCTCGTCGAACGCCGCCAGCGCGGCACGGGCGTCCGCGAGCTCCCGGTCGACGGCGTCGCCCACGGTGGCACCGGGCCCGGCGGCCATGGCCTGCTCGGCGATCCCGAGCGTGCCGACCCGCTGGACGCGGCCCTCGTCGGGCACCAGCGCCCCGCTCAGCACGTGGAGCAGGGTCGTCTTGCCGCGGCCGTTCTCCCCGACGATGCCCCAGCGGGCCCGCGGCGAGACCGTCACGTCCACGCCGTCGAGGACGGTGCGCCCGCCGCGGACGACGCGGACGCCTTCGGCGGTGAGCTGCGCACGGGCACGCGCGGGCAGGGTGATGGAAAGGGTGTTCATTCTTCCTCCGGACGGAGGCGCGCACGCGCGAACGCGTCGAGAAGGACTCGTGGGAAAGCGCGCCTCTGAGCTGACTCAGAACAGCGTCAGACCGCCCGTGGCTCGCTCAGGCGAGGGACGGGCCGCCCAGAAAGGAATCAGAGAAAGAACAACCGTGGCACGCCCCCGACGCTAGCAACCCCGCCC
>NZ_SMKM01000401.1 GCF_004348665.1 Actinomadura sp. GC306
GTCCGCCCCGCCGTCCGCCGTCACCGGCACCATCACCACCGGCGCCGCCACCGAGCACCGGGCGGGCTTCGACCCGCTGCCGCCCTCCGCCGATCCGCTCGAACTGCGCGAGGCGCACCGCCCGCTCGCGGTCACCTACACCTACGACGGGCGGCGCCGCACGCTCGACGACTACCTCGCCCGCACCGGCACCCAGGGCTTCGTGGTCCTGGACGGGGACGCCGTCGTCTTCGAACGCTACGTCGCGGCGGGCCGCGGCAGCCTCTTCCAGTCGTGGTCGATGGCCAAGTCGTTCACCTCCGCCGCGGTCGGCATCGCGCTCGGCGAGGGGCACATCGACTCGGTCGACGACCCGGTCACCCGCTACGTCCCCGAGCTGGCGGGGTCCGGCTACGACGGCGTCTCGCTGCGGGACCTGCTGCGGATGTCGTCGGGCATCGAGTGGGACGAGACCTCGGACGTCCCCGCGGTGCACGTCGCCGCGAGCCTCGGGCGTCCGCTCACCGCCATGGCGAAGCGGCAGAAGCGGGGCTGGGAGCCGGGGACGAGGTTCGAGTACACGAGCATGAACTCGTTCGTCCTCGCCTGGGCCGTCGCCGAGGCGACGGGGGTGCCGTACCACGTCTACGTCCAGCGGAAGATCTGGGGGCCGGCGGGGATGGCGTCCAAGGCGTACCTGGGCAACGACTCCAACGGCAACAGCATGGGGTACTGCTGCTACTACGCCACCGCCCGCGACTTCGCGCGGTTCGGGCTGCTGTACCTCAACGGCGGCAAGGCCGGCGGCCGGCAGGTCGTGCCGGCCTCGTGGGTGGCGGAGTCGACGCGTCCGTCGGCGCCGTTCAAACCGGGCTACGGCTTCCAGTGGTGGCTGGACGGCGACGGCGGCTTCTCCGCCAGCGGCCTCGGCGGCCAGCTCATCTGGGTCTCGCCGAGGCACGGCGTCGTCATCGTCAAGTCGGCGCTCTTCACCGTCCTCGGCGGCGAGGAGACCGACGCCGCGTTCGAGGCCGTCGCCGCCGAGGTCGCCCGGACCCGCGCCGCCCGCGCGGGCTGACCGGGCTGACCGGGCAATCGGGGAACAAGCCGGGCGGCCCCGCTGGTTAGGCTTACCTAAGAAGGATGTTCCGGGGACGGGAGGCCGCATGGCGCAGGAACCGGCGCGCAAGGGGCGCACGCTCAACAGGGGGAGGGTGCTGCGCACCGAGAGGCTCACCCCGCACATGATCCGCGTGGTCGTCGGCGGGGCGGAGCTGGCCGGGTTCGCCGCGGGCGAGTTCACCGACCACTACGTCAAGCTGCTCTTCCGGCGGCCGGGCGTGGCGTACCCGGAGCCGTTCGACATGGAGCGGATCCGCGCCGAGCTGCCGCGTGAGCAGTGGCCGGTCACCCGGACCTACACCGTGCGCGCGTGGGACCCCGAGGCCGTGGAGCTGACGCTCGACTTCGTCCACCACGGCGACCAGGGGCTCGCCGGCCCGTGGGCGGCGAACGCCCGGCCGGGCGACGAGGTCCTGTTCTTCGGCCCCGGCGGCGACTACGCGCCCCGCGCCGACGCGGGCTGGCACCTGCTCGTGGGCGACGAGAGCGCGCTCCCGGCGATCGGCGCCTCACTGGAGCGGATCCCGCGGGGCGCGCCCGTCCGCGTGTTCATCGAGGTCTCCGGCCCCGAGGAGGAGCAGGAGCTGCCCACCCCGGAGGACGCGGAGATCGTCTGGCTGCACCGGGGCGGCGGCCCGGTCGGGGACCTGCTGGTGGAGGCCGTCCAGAAGCTGGAGTTCCCCGAGGGCGAGGTGCACGCGTTCGTCCACGGCGAGGCGGGCTTCGTCAAGGCGCTGCGGCGCCACCTGCGGATCGACCGCGGGGTGCCGCTGGAGCGGCTGTCCATCTCCGGCTACTGGCGCCGCGGCCGCGACGACGAGGGCTGGCGGTCGATCAAGCGCGACTGGAACCGCCAGGTGGAGGAAGAGGAGGCCCGGGCCCTCGGCTGATCCGCCGTGCGCCGGGTCCAGGGGCGGCGCCTCTGGACCCGGCTGGACCCCGGCTAGGCGGTGACCTCTTCCGGCTCCTCGCCGGTGGGGTCGTCCTCGTCGGTGAAGCCGGGGAGCCAGCGTTCGACCTCGGCGCGGAAGTCGCCCTCGGTCTCCAGCTGGCACAGGACGCCGCCGCCCCCGCTCAGGGCGCGGCTGACGGCCAGGTACTGCGGCGGGAGCCGGAACTGGCGGGCGAGGGCGCCGGGGCGCATGTCGGAGGCGACGCCGAGTCCGTGGGCGGTCTGCTCCCGCATCCACTCGCGGGAGTAGCGGAAGCGCTCCACCGCGAACGGGGCCGCGTGCGGCCCGATGAGGTCGGCGACCTCCTCGGGGTCCACCTCGGCGTCGGGGACGAGGAACCCCTCCTCGCGGAGGGCCTCGACCATCTCCTCGGGGTCGCCGAGCGTCCCGATGCGGGTGAGCCTGCCGATCGACCACTGCAGCTCGGCGGGGACGCGGGCGGCGCCGCCGAAGTCCATGACGCCGAGGCGGCCGTCGTCCAGCACCCGGAAGTTGCCCGGGTGCGGGTCGATGTGGATCATCTCGCAGCGGGCGGGACCGGAGAGCAGGAAGCGGAACAGCAGCATGCCGGCGCGGTCGCGCTGCTCCTGGTCGCCCTCGGCGATGACCTTGGCGAGCGGCGTCCCGTCCAGCCACTCGGTGACCAGGACGTTGCCGGACTGGGCGACGACCGCGGGCACGAGGAAGTCGGGATCGCCCGCGTAGGCGTCGTGGAAGGCGGTCTGGGCGCGGGCCTCGTCGACGTAGTCGAGCTCCTTCTCCAGCCGCCGCTTGAGGTCGGCGATGACCGGCTTGACCTCGACGCCGGGGAACAGCGGGGTGAAGAGCCGGCTGACGCGGGAGATCTGGTTGAAGTCGCTCATCAGCGCCTTGGCGGCGCCGGGGTACTGGACCTTCACCGCGACGGTCCGCCCGTCGTGCCAGACGGCCTTGTGGACCTGGCCGATGGACGCCGCGGCGGCGGGCCGGTCGTCGAACTCCCGGAACTTCTCGCGCCAGTCCTCCCCCAGGCCCTCGGCGAGGACGCGGTGGGTGGTGGCGGCGGGCATCGGGGGCGCGGCCTCCTGGAGCCGGGTGAGGCTCGCGCGGAACGGGCCGGCGATCTCCTCGGGCAGCCCCGCCTCGAAGATCGACATCAGCTGCCCGACCTTCATGGCGCCGCCCTTGAGCTCGCCGAGCACCGCGAACAGCTGCTCGGCGGTGCGGCGCTGCACCTCCAGCGCGACCGCCTCGGCGGGGCGGCCGAACGTCCGCTTGCCGAACCCGAGCGCGGTGCGCCCGGCGAAGCCGATCGGCAGGGTCGCCAGCTTGGCGGTCCGCGTCACCGCGCGGCGGGGAATGTCACTCACGGCCCGTCCCTCGTTCGACGATGCGTCCAATGACCGTCAGGGTCTCACGCGGGGGAAAAGTCACGAAACGTTCATCCCCCGTCAAAAGATGAAGCGTTCCGGCAGGCCCGGAGATTCCCCGGCCGGTCCCCCGGGGCGGGTACCGCACCGTTCCCGCACGGCCGCAGCAGCAGCTCGACGACCTCCAGCGCCTGGTCGATCCGCGGCCGGGTCCCGCCCAGGTGGTGCGCGTACAGGAACGAGTCGGCGACCCTGACGATCGCCTGCGCGAGGGTCCGGGTCGGCAGCGGGACCCGCAGGGCGCCGCGGTCGATCTCTGCCTGCAGCTCCCGGGCCAGCAGCTCGGTGGAGCGGTCCTCGATGGTGCCCGGCATGGTGGCCAGCCGGATGAACAGCCGCGGCTCGCGCTCGGTGAACGCCTTGAGCGGCTCGGCCTCCACCACCGCGTACATGAACCGGTCGAGGAGCATGAGGATGCGGTCGGCGCCGGAGCCGTCCACGCCGCGCGTCGCCACGCGGTAGGTGTGCTCGGTCATCTCCGCGAGGACGTCGCCGAGCAGCCGCTCCCGGCTGCCCACCCAGCGGTACAGGGTCGCGCGGCCCACGCCGAGCTCGGCGGCCAGCGCCGACATGTCGATCGGCTCGCCGCGCAGGTAGTGCTCGGTGGCGGCCGCGAGCGCGGCGGCGGGACCGGGCGCGCGGCCGGCGGGCCCGGACGGCGGCCGGGCGGGACCGCCGGGGGGAACGGGGCTGCCGTTCATCCGCTCAGCATGCCACAGCCCCGCCCCCGCCCCGGCGGGC
>NZ_SMKM01000402.1 GCF_004348665.1 Actinomadura sp. GC306
GTTCTGCACGGCGGCGCGGACCAGGAGCCGCTCGGACGCGCCGCCGCGGGTGTCCATGAGGAACACGCCGTTGCTGATGATCTCGTAGTGCGCGCCGGCGCGGCGCAGCACCAGCTCCCCGCCGGCCCCCGCGCCGCGGTCGACCACGACCGGTGCCGCCGTGCTCTCGCCCATGGCCCGCACCATAGCCCGCCGGCGGGTGCGGCGGGTCTGGGCGAGGGCGTGCGGTGTGGGCTACGGTGCCGGGCATGCCCGATCCCTCCCCGCATTCCTCCTTGTCCGGCGGGTCGCTGCGCGGCCGCCGGATCCTGGTCGTCGGCGCGGGGACGCGCCCCAGCGACGAGCCGGACCCGCCGGCCGGCAACGGCCGCGCGATCGCGGTCACGGCGGCGCGGGAGGGCGCCCGCGTCGCGTGCGCCGACGTCGACGAGCGCTCCGCCGGGCAGACCGCCGCGATGATCGCCGCCGAGGGCGGGGACGCGTGCGTGGCCGTGGCCGACGTCACCGACCCCGCGTCGTGCGACCGGGTGGTGGCGCAGGCGGCCGAGCGGCTCGGCGGGCTGGACGGGGTGGTGTTCAACGCCGGGATCGGCATCGGGTACGGGCTGGCGGGCACGGCGCTCGCCGACTGGGACCGCGTCCAGCAGGTGAACCTGCGCGCGCCGTTCCTGGTGGGCAAGGCGGCGATGCCCGCGCTGGACGCCGGCGCGGCGCTGGTGTTCGTCGGGTCGCTGGCGGGGACCAAGCCGGGGTCGCGGTCGCCGTCCTACGACGCGTCCAAGGCGGGCCTGGAGGGGCTGGTGCGGCACATCGCGGCCGAGGGCGCGCCGCGCGGCGTCCGCGCGAACGTGGTCGCGCCCGGCCTGATCGACACTGTCATGGGGCGCGCGGCCTCGGCGGGGAACCAGAGCCGCGACCGGGTGGCGGGGCTGATCCCGATGCGGCGGCAGGGCACCGCGTGGGAGGTGGCGCAGGTGGCGGTGTTCCTGCTGTCGGACCGCGCGTCCTACGTCACCGGGCAGGTCGTCCACGTCGACGGCGGCCTGTCCACCCTCCGCTGAGACCCGCGCGGGCGGCGCGCTCCGCAGCCCGCGGGGCGGCCGAGCCGGCGGGCGGTGTCAGAGCAGGGACAGCTGGCGCGGCGGCGGGGGCGGCGAGGGTGATGCGGCGGGAGCGGCGGCGCGGGGCGCGATGCCGTGCTCGGCGGCCAGGGCGCGCACCCGGGCGGAGACGGCGTCCTGGTACTCCTTGGGCGCGTAGGCGCCGCCGCGGTACAGCCGGGCGTAGGGGGCGACGAGGCCGGGATGGTGCTCGCGCAGCCAGCCGAGGAACCATTCGCGGGCGCCCGGCCGCAGGTGCAGCGTGATCGCCGACACCGATGTCGCGCCGGCGGCGGCGATCTCCCGGACCGCCGCGTCCAGCTGCGCGGTGGAGTCCGACAGGTAGGGGATGACCGGGCCCATCAGCACGCCGCAGCCGATGCCGGCGTCGTTCAGCGCCGCCACGGTCTCCAGGCGGGCGCGGGGCGGCGGGGCGCCCGGCTCCACCAGCCGCGCCAGGTCGCGGTCCACCGATCCGGCCGACACCGCCGCGCTCACCCGCGTGCGCTCGGCGGCCTCCAGCAGCAGCGGCAGGTCCCGCAGGATGAGGGTGCCCTTGGTCAGGATCGAGAACGGGTTGGCCGCGTCGCGCAGCGCCGCGAGGATCGCCGGCATCAGCCGGTAGCGGCCCTCGGCGCGCTGGTAGCAGTCCACGTTGGTGCCCATCGCGATGTGCTCGCCCCGCCACCGCGGCGCCGCGAGCTCGGCCCGGAGCCGCTCGGCCGCGTTGACCTTCACCACGATCCGCGAATCGAAGTCGGCCCCCGAGTCCAGATCCAGGTACTCGTGCGTCTTGCGGGCGAAGCAGTAGGTGCAGGCGTGGCCGCATCCCCGGTAGGGGTTGACGGTCCAGCGGAACGGCACCCGGGACGCCTCGGGGACCTTGTTGACGATGGTCTTCGCGTGCACCTCGTAGAAGGTCATGCCGCGGAACTCGGGGGTGTCGATCGTGCGGGCGACCGCGCGGCGCTCGATCAGCGGCGCGTCCGGCGGCGGCGCGCCCGGGGCGTCGCCGGCGTCCAGCCGCAGATGGTCCCACCGCACGCGCGGCTCCTCTCGAACATGTGACCGATGGAGAACGTGCCGCAAGTATGGAACGTGTGTTCGAAGATCGCAACGCGGGGCGGCCCGGAAAGGGACGGGCGGGGACCACACGGGCACCACCGGGCGGAGCGGGTTCCGTACGCAGCATCGCCGCGCGTGGGTAACAATGGGCGCGCTATGTGGCGATCCAAGTTCCGGACGGTGGCGGCGGCACTCACGGCGGCGATGGCGGCCGGGGCGCTGGCCGGCTGCGGCATCCCCCAGATCGGCGGCGCCGGCGAGCGCGCAGGCACCGACCGCGCGCCCGTCCCGGCCGGCGCGCCCGCCGAGTGCGCCGACGTGCCCGCGCCCGGCGACTCCGCGGCGCGCGAGCTGCGCGCCATGTGGATCGCGACCGTCGGCAACATCGACTGGCCCAAGGATCCCCGCGCGCCGGCCGCCGAGCAGAAGAAGCAGTTCGGCCGGCTGCTCGACACCGCCGTGCAGATGAACATGAACGCGGTGTTCGTGCAGATCCGCCCGAACTCCGACGCGTTCTACGACTCCCCGCTGGAGCCGTGGTCGTCGTGGATCACCGGGACGCAGGGCAAGGACCCCGGCTACGACGTCCTGGACTTCATGCTCAAGGAGGCCCACGCCCGCAACCTGGAGTTCCACGCCTGGTTCAACCCCTACCGCATCGCCCGCCACGACGACCTCGGCGCGCTCGACCCCAAGAGCCCCGCCCGCAAGAACCCCGGCTGGGTCCGCGAGTACGGCGGCGGCATGTGGTACGACCCGGGCATCCCGCAGGTGCGGGAACTGGCCACCAAGGCCGTCATGGACGTCGTCGGCAAGTACGACATCGACGCCGTCCACTTCGACGACTACTTCTACCCCTACCCCGAGGACGGCGAGTTCCCCGACCAGGCCACCTACAAGGCCCACGGCGGCGGGACGGACAAGGGCGACTGGCGGCGCCGCAACGTCGACCTGCTCATCGAGGACCTGTCCCGCAAGATCCACGACGCCAAGCCGTGGGTCCAGTTCGGCATCAGCCCGTTCGGGGTGTGGCGCAACAGGACCAGCGACCCCGCCGGGTCCGACACCCGCGCCCTGCAGAGCTACGACGACATCTACGCCGACACCCGCAAATGGATCAAGAAGGGGTGGATCGACTACATCACCCCGCAGCTGTACTGGCCGATCGGCGACCCCCGCGCCGACTACGCCGAACTCGTCGCCTGGTGGTCCCGCCAGGTCGAGGGCACCGACGTGCAGCTGACCATCGGGCAGGGCGCCTACCGCGTCGGCGCCGACGCCGCCTGGAAGGATCCCGCCGAGCTGTCGCGGCACCTCACCCTCAACGACAAGTACCCGCGGGTCCGCGGCGACGTGTACTTCAGCGCCTCCGACATCGCCGAGAACCGCCGCGGATTCGCCGCGCGGCTGCGCGAGGACCACTACCGCCGCCCAGCCCTGCGGCCCGCCGGCACCGGCGGCGACGCGCCCCCGCCCGTCCAGGACACCGCCGCCGAACCCCACGACGGCGGCATCAAGGTCACCTGGCGGCCCTCCCGCGACGCCGCGTCCTACGCCGTCTACCGCGCCGACGGCAAACGCCCCGGCTGCGCGCCCGTGGACCCCGCGCACCTCATCGCCGACGTCCGCGGCGGCGGCATCATCGACCCCGCCGCCCGGCCCGGCCGCACCTACACCTACTACGTCACCGCGCTGGACCGCCGCCACCACCAGAGCGCCCCCGCCCGCGGGGTGACGGTCACCGCCCCCAAGGGATAATGATCATGCTCCGCGGGGAGGAATCCATCACCTGACCCCCCGGAGGTATGAGCATGGCGCTGTCGATGGAGGAGCAGCGGATCCTCACCCAGATCGAGATCCGCCTGCGCGAGGACGACCCGCGGCTGGCCCATCGCCTCGCACGGCTCGGCGCACCCCGCCGCCGTGCCCGCACCGCCGCCCTCGCCGCGGCCGTCATCATCATCGTCGCCGCGGTGGGCGCCGCCGTCGCCGTCGCGGCCGCCGCCCTATGACCCCCCGCCCCCG
>NZ_SMKM01000403.1 GCF_004348665.1 Actinomadura sp. GC306
CCCGCCCGGCGCCGCACCGCACCCCCTCTGATCACCACCGAACACCCTCGGCAACCCTCCGCGACCGTCCCGATCCGGCCACGGAACCCCGTCCGCCGCGGGCGCCCTTGCGGGGCCCGCGGCGGGGGTGGCTCCGCCGCGGGCCCCGAAGGGGGTCACTCGTTGAAGAGGCGGCCGTAGTCGGCCATCGCCAGGGCTATGTCGGCCTGGGCCCAGAATCGGTGGTAGGTGAACACGGGTGGTGTGGAGGTCTCGCCGTTGGCGTAGGCCCACACGCGGTCGAAGTCCGGGTCGTCCTCGTAGAAGGAGCGGATGGACATGAAGGTCGAGTTCGAGTTGACCGGGTCGCCGTTCGGCATGGTCCCGGACCATCCCGGCGGGACGTAGACCGGGTCGTTGACGCGGTCGTAGTCGGCCCTCGTCTCCTCGACGGCGATGCCCTTCCCGTCGGTGTGGTGCCAGAGCGCATCGAGGAGGTCCTTGGCGGTCTGCCTGGCGTCCTCGTCGCCCGACCTGGCCGCGTAGTACGCCAGGGTCTTGGCGTACGCGGCGGTGACGCCGACGTCGTTGGTGTGCTCGACGACGGTGACGTGCAGGCCGGTGTTCGCCGGCGGCATGCCGCTCGCGGACGACCAGTCGGCGTCGGGCGCCCCGGACCACCGCATCGTGGACGGGATCCGGATGGTGCCCGCGGCCGGGTCCACCGTCGTCTCCGACAGCGCCCAGTCGACCCACTTGTCGAGGATCGCCTTGGCGTCGGCGTTGCCGGTGACCTGGTAGAGCTCGGCGACCCGCTCCATCGACCACGCCTGGAAGCCGAACCACTGGTTGCTCGGCGGGTCGTGGTAGACGGGCTGCCAGTCGTAGGCCATCCCGAAGAAGGTCGTCAGGTCGGACGGCGGTGTGCTGTAGCTGCCCTCCCAGCTGTTGGTGACCCCGCCCGCGATGGCGCCCTCGGCGGACTGCAGCCACTTGTAGAGCTGCAGCTGCCGGGTGAGGCTGGTCTCCCAGTCGGCCTTCGCCGTCGCGCCGCGCGGGGCGAGCGCCGGGTCGTTCACCAGCGCCCAGGCGGCGAAGGGGTTCTGGTAGCCGAAGTGCGAGGCGCCGTCGCCGATGCGCCACGCCCAGCCGGCGCTGGAGTCCAGCGCGCCGCCCCACGCGTAGTACCACGACAGGAGGTAGTGCGCGCTGCTCTTGCCCGTGCCGCCGGGGCAGGACGAGGCGGGGTGGCAGTCGCCGATCTCCTTGAAGTACTTGTCGAAGAAGGCGTAGCGCAGGTAGTCGCCCAGCTTGCCCGCCTTCGCGACGGTGGCCGCGACCTCGCCGGACTTGCCCTGCTCACCGGCCCAGACGTTCGCCCAGTACGCGGCCTGGATGGCGCGCGCGTCGGCGTCCGGGGCGTTGGTGAACTTCCACTGCTCGGCGTAGGAGTCGTCCTCGATGAACAGGTCGAGGAAGCCGTTCGGCCCGCCGTACTCGAACCTGTCGCACGTCGGCTGCGGGACGGTCTCGAACACCGACTCCTGGGAGCCGCGCTGGTAGGTGTTGATGTAGGACGGGCCGTCGGCGCCCGGCCCCTCCTCGCAGCCGCCGCCCGGCGTGTTGCCGAAGCCGTAGACGTTGTCCACGTCCTGCAGCCAGTGCATGCCGTAGATGTCGTCCGTGCCGTACGCGGCCTCCAGCTCCGACGCGATCGGGTCCTGGCCGGTGGGGACGCTGCCGTCGATCGGGCTCGGGTAGTCGCTCGGATCGGGGTGCTCGGCGGCGTAGGTGGCCGGCGAGGACGGGTCGTAGAAGGAGTTCGTCGGCTGGTCCTCGCCGGTGGGGATCATGTACCTCTCCATCAGCGACCAGGAGTCGTTGAACGGCTCCCAGTTCTGCGTGACCTTGCCGTACATGGCCTCCAGCCAGATGAGGTAGCTGTACGCCTCCGACGTCGTCTCGTGCCCGTGGTCCGGGGCCTCGACCAGGAACGTCTCGACCGAGTGGTACGGGATGCCCTCGGGGCTGAAGTAGCCGTTCGCCGGGTCCTTGATCTTGTCGTACTGGTCGAGGAACCGCTGGGTGTAGGTGTCACCGCCGGTCGCGACCTGCGTCGCCGTCACCTCGGCGGCCGCGTGGCCGGGCGCCGTCGAGGTGAAGGTGGCGGTGCCGGTCCCGGAGTCGTTCGCGGTGATCTCCACGTCGCGGGCGGTCGACCAGTTCTGCGGCGTGAACGTGAGCGTCCCGCCGCCGGTGACCGACAGGCCGCTGTTGCCCGCGGTCCGGGCGGTCGTCACGGTCACGTTGCCGGACGGGGCCTCCGACAGCCGGACGCCGAACGTGGCGGTCGAGCCCTGCGCGACGGTCAGCGCGGCCGGGCTCGCCACGACGCTCGCCGCCGCGGTGACCGTGATCCCCACCGGGGTGGACTCGCCGGTCGCGCCATTGCTGTCGGTCGCCCTCGCGTAGACCGAGTGGGCGCCGGCCTCGGACGGCGTCCAGTTCAGGCTGTACGGCGCGGTGGTGTCGGCCGCGCCGAGGATCCCGTCCTGGTTGAAGAACTCGACCTTGGCGATGGACACGCCGTCCGCGGCCTGGGCGGTCGCCGCCAGCGGCACCGAGGCCCCCACCGAGTACGTCGCACCGGCGGACGGGCTGGTCAGCGCCACGGTCGGCGCGGGCGCGGTCTCGTTGCAGCGCGTCCCGTTCAGGGTGAACGCGGTGGGTTCGGCGTTCGTCCCGCTGTAGGTGAACTGCGCGCCGACGTTGACGGTCGCGCCCGTGGCCAGGGACCCGTTCCAGCTCTCGTTGGCGACGGTGACCTGCGAGCCCGACTGGGACCACCGGCCCGACCAGCCGCTGGTGAGCCGCTGGTTCCCCGAGTAGGAGTAGGTGAGCTCCCAGCCGTTGAGCGGGTCGCCCTGGTTGGTGATGTCGATGCTCGCCGTGAAGCCGCTGCCCCAGTCGTTGGCCGTGTAGGCGACCTTGCAGGACGCCGCGGCGGCCTGCACGGGCACCAGGGCGCCCAGGCCGCCGAAGAGCAGCGTCAGTGCGGCGCCGGCGGCGGTGAGCACGCGCCATCGTTGTCGTCTTCTCACCTGTGTTCCTTCCTGTAGAGCCCGGTGTCCGGGCACGGCGGGCTCCACCACCGGCGGAGTCCGGTGGCGGTGCGGAGGGGGCGGGACGAGCGGCCCGCGTCAGCCCGGGGCCGTCAGCCGGACTCCCGGATGATCAACTTGGTGCGCAGCACGACGCCGCGCTCGCCGGCGGGCCGGCCCCCGGTGCAGGCCCGCAGCTCGCGGGCCAGCCGGGCGCCGAGGTCCTCGGCCGGCTGCTGGACGGTCGTCAGCCGCGGCCGCACCTGCCGGGCGACCGGGGCGTCGTCGAATCCGACGACGGCGACGTCGTCGGGGACGCGGCGGCCCGCGCGGCGCAGCGCGCCGAGGGCGCCCACGGCCATCTGGTCGGACGCGGCGAGGACGGCGTCGACGTCCGGCCGCCGCTCCAGCAGCCGGCGCATCGCCCGCTCGCCGGACAGCCGGCCGAAGTCGCCTTGGCAGACGAGCCCGTTGACGCCCATGCCGGCCTCCTGCGCGGCGAGCCGGTAGCCGGCCAGCCGGTCGACGCCGGCGCCCATGTCGGCGGGCCCGGCGATCGTGCCGATGCGGCGCCGCCCGGACGCGAGCAGGTGCCGGACGGCGGCCTGCGCGCCGCCGAGGTTGTCGACGTCGACGTACGGGAGCGCGACGTCCTCCAGGGGCCGGCCGGCCAGCACGACCGGGGCGCCCGCGGCCGCCTGCACGAGCGGCGCGAGGTGGTCGCGGCGGGCGCCGAGCAGCAGCACGCCCTCGGCCTGCCCGCCGCGCAGGTAGCCGGTGGTCGCCCGCCACTCCTCCGCCCGCCCGGCCATGAGGACGACGAGCGGCGCGCGGCCGGCGAGCTCGCGCCGCACGCCCCACAGCAGGCGCGCGAAGTAGGGGTCGCCGAGGACGCGGCAGCCGTCCTCGCACACGACGGCGGCGATCGTCCCGGAGGAGACGCGGTCGGGGGAGCCGGCCCGGCGGCGGACGTAGCCGAGCCGCTCGACGGCGGCCTCGACCTGGAGGCGGGCGGCGCGGCTGACCCGGGCGGAGCCGTTGAGCACGCGGGACGCGGTCGCCGGGGAGACGCCGGCGAGCTGGGCGACGTGCGCGAG
>NZ_SMKM01000404.1 GCF_004348665.1 Actinomadura sp. GC306
CCTCCCGCGCCCGTCCCACTCCGCCCACGGCGGCGGGAGCGGGGCGTGGGCCGGAGGCGGCGTGGCCCGGCCGCCGTGGGCGGAGTGGGACGGGCGCGGGAGGACCGCGGCCTGCTCCAGCCAGTTGGCGATCTTGGCGTTCCAGTCGGTGGCGGCGGCCTCGGCGTGCGGGACCTGGAAGACGCCGAACGACTCGTCCGCGGGCCTTTCGCGGTCTTCGGCGCGCAGCACGAACGCCATGGTGCGGGGGCTCGCGACGAAGCTCAGCCCGATCTTCTCGATCCGCCCCTGGTAGGACGTGGGCGGGTTGAGGTGCATCTCCTGGTGGAACGGCAGTTGCTGGGAGACGCCCCGCAGCTTGGACGACTCGAACGTGACGTTCGAGATCTGGAAGCCGAGCTGCGCGATCGCCGCGAGCACCCACTGCTGCGACTCCAGCGGCTCCACGGAGATCGGGTCGATGTCGCCGGGGTCGGGCTGCCCCGCCAGGTCGACCTCGGTGCACATCCCGATCGTGAAGCCGGGCAGCTCGTGGCCGAGGACCGTGGTGAACGGCAGCTCGTACGGCAGCGGGATGGAGAACGCGAGGTCGCGCTGCTGCCCGGCGTCCAGCCGGAAGCCGCGGGTGAGGGCGCCCCGGTACACCTCCGGGCCGGCCGACTCACCGCCATAGCCGTTCTGCATGCGCGGCATGAGCGCCAGCGTCACATGCCGGACGTCCACGGGCTGCGCACCCCCGCGCAGGTGCACCTTGCCGGCCACGACGCCGCCGGGCTTGCAGTTCGGCTCCGACAGGATCGTGTCGACGGACGGCCCGCCGTCCGCCATCTGCCCGTAGGACAACGGCCGTTCCCCTCTATCGACCGCGGGGACGTCGCCCCGCGGTGCCAGCCCGCGTCGGTCGGCCCGCGCGAGTTCGCCAACGCGGATTAGACCCTCTCCACCATGCCATTGGTTCACCCGGCGAAGCGGAACAGCGGCACTTTTCATCCGCCGGGTAACGAAAACCGCACCTGACGACCGCGCACGGACGAACATTCCGCCATCCCCCGAACCCTGTCAATACGGCGCGTTCGAGGGCGCGGGCCACCCCTTGGCGGTCACCCGGCTTCACGACGGCGTCCGGCCAGAGGCCGAGGCGGGTTCGGGGCCGGGGCTCACTCCTTGGCGGTCACCCGGCTTCACGACGGTGTTCGACCAGGGGCCGAGGCGGGTTCGGGGGCTGGGCTACTCCTTGGCTGTCACGGTGACGGTCGCGTAGCCGAGCTTCTCCAGCGGGCCGCGGATCTGCTCGGCGTCGCCCACGGCGATGACGGTGAGGCCCTCGGGGTCGACGTGCTCGCGGTACGTGCGGGCGACGCCGTCCGGGGTGGAGGCGCGTACGGCGGCCAGGTAGGCGCTCGGGTAGTCGGTGCCCAGGCCGTTGGCGGACACGTCGGCCAGTTCGGCGGCGACGGCGCGGGCCGTCTCGTACTCGGCGGGCGCGCGGTCGGCCAGGGCGCGGACGGACGAGCCGTGCTCGTCGGCGCCGATGCCCTCGGACACGATGCCGCGCAGCTCGGTCAGCGCGTCGGAGACGGCGTCGGCGGTGACCTCGGTGTGCACGGCGCCCTGCGCGATGAACAGGCCGCAGTGCCGCATCCGCAGCAGGCCCGCCCGCATCCCGTAGGTGTAGCCCTTCTCCTCGCGGAGCTTCGCGTTCAGCCGGGACGTGAGCCCGCCGCCGAGCACGTGCGCCGCGACGGTCAGCGACGGCCAGTCGTGGTGCGAGCGGTCCGGGACGCCGTGCCCGAAGCTGAGGTAGGTCTGCACCGAGCCCGGCCGGTCGACGACGACGATCCGGGCGGCCGAGTCGGGCATGACCCGGTCGGCGGTGGGGAGCGGCTCTCCGGTAGCGGCCCAGCCCGACAGGGCGGCCGTGAGCGCGCCGTCGGCGTCCGTCCCGGAAAGATCACCCGCGACGACCGCGGTGGCCTCGGCGGGCACCACGGAGCCGTAGAAGGACCGGACGTCGGCGCCCTGGAGCGCCTCGACGGAGGTGCGGTCGCCGCCGGTCGGGCGGGACGCGCGGGCCTCCGCCGGGAACATCACCGCGCGGAGCTCGCGCATGGCGCGCGAGCCGGGGTCGGCGTCCTCCTGCGCGATCTCCTCCAGCCGCTCGCGGACGAGCCGGCGCACGTCGCCGTCGTCGAGGGCCGGGCGGCGCACGACCTCGGCGAACAGCTCCATGGCCGCGCCGAGCCGCGTCGTCGGGACGTCGAGCGCGATGCGCAGGGCGGTCAGGTCGGCGTGCGCGAAGAAGCTGGCGCCGAGCCGCTCGAAGGCGGCGGTCAGCGCGGTGCCGCCGCCCGGCTCGGTGCCCTCCGTCAGCGCGTGCGCCGCGAGCGTCGCGACGCCGTCGAGACGGCGCCCGTCGGGCAGCACCGGCTCGCGGCCGGCGCCCGCGTGCAGGACGAGCCGCACCGCCGCGAGCCGCCGGCCGGGCAGGTCGCAGCGCAGCGTCGCCGGGCCCGCCGGGACGCGGCCCTCGGTACCGGCCGGGAACGTCCACGCCGGGACGGGCCCGGGGACGGGTCGGGGCTGCAGTTCCAGGCCGCTGGTCACGAGGTGCCTCCGTAGGTCAGGGCGGTGCGGGCGCCCGGCGCCAGCCAGCGGCCCGCCATCTCCTTGATCGCGTCCCCGGTGACGGCGGCGGCGCGGCCCGGGGCGGTGAAGACCCGGGCCGGGTCGCCGAACTGCGTGGCGTTCTGCGACAGCGCGTTGGCCAGTCCGGTGACGGTCTCGGTCTGCTCCAGGAACCCGCGCTCGGCCTGGGCGGTGGCGCGGGCGGTCTCGTCGGCGTCGGGGCCGTGCTCGGCGAACCGCTGGAGCTCCTCGTCCAGCACGGCGGCGATCTTCTCCGGGTCGGGGCCGATCGCGTCCACGATCGCCAGGGACGGGCCGGACGTCAGCCGCGTCACCCCGGCCCACACCTCGGTGGCGATCTCGTCGCGCCGCACCATCCGGTCGTAGAGCCGGGACCCGGAGCCGCCGCCGAGGATCTCGACCGCGAGCTCGGCGGCCTCGATGTCGTCGCCGCCGTCGGTGGGGAGCGTGAACATCGCGAAGTAGGCGGGGGAGGGGACCTCCTCGTCCAGGCTCTCGCCGCGGACGCCGGACAGCGGCCCGAGGTCGCCGGAGCGCGCGGGCGGCTTCTCGGGACCGGACGGCAGCCCGCCGAAGTAGCGCTCGACCGCGGCCAGCGTCGCCTCCGGGTCGACGTCGCCGACGACGGACAGGACCGCGTTGCCCGGGGCGTACCAGGTGGCGAAGAAGTCGGCGCAGTCTTCGAGGGTGGTGGCGTCCAGGTCGTCCATGGAGCCGATCGGAGTGTGCGCGTAGGGGTGGCCCTCGGGGAACGTGAGGGCGCACAGCCGCTCGAACGCCGTCCCGTAGGGCTGGTTGTCGTAGCGCTGGCGGCGCTCGTTCTTCACCACGTCGCGCTGGTTGTCGAGGTTCACCTGGGTGAGCGCCGCGGGGAGCGTGCCCATCCGGTCGGCCTCCAGCCAGAGCGCGAGCTCCAGGTGGCTGACCGGCACGGTCTCGTAGTAGTTCGTGCGCTCGAACGACGTGCTCGCGTTGAAGGTGGCGCCGGCGCTCTCCAGCAGCGCGGCGTGCTCGCCTTCGGCGACGTTCGCGGAGCCCTGGAACATCAGGTGCTCGAAGAGGTGGGCGAGCCCGGTGCGGCCGGCCCGCTCGTGCCGCGAACCCACCCCGTACCAGATGTTCACGGCGGCCAGTGGTACGACGTGGTCTTCGCAGACCACCACGCGCAGGCCATTGCCGAGCGTGTGCTCATGCAGCGGCTGTTCTGCCACGGAGCGCTCCCGTCCGTTCGATGGGTCGGCTGGCGGACAGCACCGCGCGCGTCGGCGGGACGTGCCCGGGCGGCGGGCTTGATCTCGGTCTCACCGTACCGGGTACCGGCGGCCCGGGGCGCGCCTCCGCCAACTGTGGATAACTCGCGCTGCGGCCGGCGGACCGGGAGGTCGGAAAGCCGCGGGGAGCGCGGGAGCGGTGCGGGCC
>NZ_SMKM01000405.1 GCF_004348665.1 Actinomadura sp. GC306
GGTGGACCCCGGGCTCACCCGGTGCGGGGTGGGGGTCGTCGAGGGCGCCCCGGGAAAGCGGCTCCACCTGGTCCACGTGTCGGTGGTGCGGACCGACCCGGATGACGAGGTCGCCCTGCGGCTGCTCGGAATCGAGTCGGGCATCGAGGCGCTGATGGACGAGCTGCGCCCCGATGCCGTCGCCGTCGAGCGGGTGTTCTCGCAGCACAACGTCCGCACCGTGATGGGCACCGCGCAGGCCGCCGGGGTCGCGATGCTGTCGGCCGCCCGGCGCGGGCTGCCCGTCGCGCTGCACACCCCCAGCGAGGCCAAGGCCGCCGTCACCGGCAACGGGCGGGCCGACAAGGCCCAGGTGACCCGGATGGTGACCAGGCTCCTGGCCCTGGACACGGCCCCCAGGCCCGCGGACGCGGCCGACGCGCTCGCCCTGGCCATCTGCCACGTGTGGCGCGGCGGAGCGCGGCAGCGGCTCGCCGCGGCGCAGCGGTCGCGGATCGAGGAGGCGGCCAGGGCCGAGCGCGCGCGGCTGGCCGCCCGGAGCAGAGGAGGAAGCGCCAAGTGATCGCCTTCGTCAGCGGCCGGGTGGCCGCCGCCGGGCCCGACGGCGCGGTGATCGACGTGCACGGCGTCGGGCTCTCGGTGCAGTGCACGCCCGCCACTCTGGCGGGGCTGCGGGTCGGCGACGAGGCCACGGTGCCGACCTCGCTCGTCGTCCGCGAGGACTCGCTCACCCTGTTCGGGTTCGCCGACGACGACGAGCGGACGGTCTTCGAGCTGCTGCAGACGGCGAGCGGCATCGGGCCCCGGCTGGCGCTGGCGATGCTCGCCGTGCACACCCCGAACGCGCTGCGGCACGCGGTGGCGAGCGAGGACGTGACGGCCCTCACGAAGGTGCCCGGCATCGGGAAGAAGGGGGCGCAGCGCATCGTCCTGGAGCTGCGGGACCGCCTCGGCGGCCCGATCGGCGACGGCGCCGGCGACGTCCGCGCGCCCGCCCGCGCCGAACCGTGGCGCGAGCAGGTGCAGCTGGGCCTGATCAACCTGGGCTGGTCCGCGAAGGACGCCGACGCGGCCGTCGACGCCGTCGCCGCCGACCTCGACGGAGCCGGCGAGACCCCGCCGGTCGCGGCGCTGCTGAAGTCCGCTTTGCGGAAGCTGAGCAAATAAATGAGCGAGAGCGAACCGGGGGGTGTGGGGGGGCGTCCCCCCACAGAGACAGGGATGGCTGAGCCGGAGGGTACGGCCGGGTTCGAGCGGCTCGTTTCCGCGGATGCGGACGGGGCCGAGGAGCAGCGGATCGAGGCCGCGCTGCGGCCCCGCAAGCTCGGCGACTTCGTCGGGCAGGAGCGGGTGCGCGAGCAGCTCTCACTCGTGCTGCAGAGCGCGCTGCGCCGCGGCCGGACGCCCGACCACGTGCTGCTGTCGGGCGGGCCCGGCCTCGGCAAGACCACCCTCGCCATGATCATCGCGGCGGAGCTGGGGCAGCCGCTGCGCATCTCCTCCGGGCCGGCGATCGAGCGGGCGGGCGACCTCGCCGCGGTGCTGTCCACCCTCGCCGAGGGCGAGGTGCTGTTCCTGGACGAGATCCACCGGCTGGCGCGGCCCGCCGAGGAGATGCTCTACATGGCGATGGAGGACTTCCGCGTCGACGTCGTGGTCGGCAAGGGCCCGGGGGCGACCGCGATCCCGCTGGACATCGCGCCGTTCACGCTGGTCGGCGCCACCACCCGCGCGGGGATGCTGCCCGGCCCGCTGCGCGACCGGTTCGGGTTCGTCGCCCACATGGACTTTTACGACCCGGCCGAGCTGGAGGTCATCGTCCGGCGGTCGGCGAAGCTGCTCGGGGTGGAGATCGGCGACGACGCGGCGGCCGAGATCGCCGGGCGGTCCCGCGGCACGCCCCGGATCGCCAACCGGCTGCTGCGCCGCGTCCGCGACTACGCCGAGGTCCGCACCGACGGGACCGTCACCCAGGAATCCGCGCGGGCGGCCCTGGCGTTGTACGAGGTGGACGAACGGGGCCTCGACCGGCTCGACCGGGCCGTGCTCGAATCGCTGATGCGCAAGTTCGGCGGCGGGCCGGTCGGGCTGTCGACCCTGGCCGTGTCGGTGGGGGAGGAGCCCGAGACCGTGGAGGTCGTCGCGGAGCCGTTCCTGGTGCGCCAGGGGCTGCTCGCGAGGACGCCCCGGGGGCGGGTCGCCACCGCGGCGGCGTGGGCCCACCTGGGTCTCGCGCAGCCGCCGACCGCGCCGATGGCGGGGACGCTCTTCGACGTGGACGGGGACGCCGGCCGGCCCGGCGAGTGATCATCCCGGTAACGGGTTGGGAACTTCCCGGCGTCACCGGACGTCACGTCGTTGCCGGGGTCTGGCGTACTCTCTAGACTCCGGGACTTGGTTCACCGCCTCCAGCCGGCGGTCCCGTTGCACATGACCGGTCCGGTCACCAGGCTGGGCCAACGACATCGGAAGGATGCCCCAGTAATGGGCGGCGACATGATCATCGCGGCGGAGTCGGGCGGCAGCGGGGCTTTCAACCTGCTCCTCCTCCTCGCCATTCCCCTGGTCTTCTACTTCCTGCTCATCCGGCCGCAGAGCAAGCGCCGCAAGGAGCAGCTGGAGCTGCAGAACTCCATCGAGCCCGGCTCGCGGGTGCTGACGACGAGCGGCATGCAGGCCACCGTCGTCGACGTCGACGACGACGGCCTCGTGCTCGAGATCGCCGACGGCGTCGAGGTGCGCTTCGTGAAGCAGGCCGTCATGCAGGTCCTCAAGGACGACGTGTCCGACGACCTCGATGAGGACGCCGAGGACGAGGACGACGACGAGGCCGACGACCGCGTGGACCTCGCCAAGGACGACGCCGGTGAGAAGGCCGAGGCCGGCGACGAGACCGAGGCCGCGGCCGAAGAGGCCGAGCCCAAGGCGAAGGTCAAGGCCACCGGCAAGTCCGGCACCTGACGCCGCACCGGCGGCGGCACGAGATCCCGGCGGGACCCCCCTCCCGCGGGCGGCGGCCGACCGGTGTATGAAGACGTACTGGACGAGAACGGCGGCGGAGCGAGTCCGCCGCCGTCTTCGTCTGCGGCGCCGGACGCGGACCCCGGCGGACACGACGCACAGGCAGGCAGGAGCAGATGGTGGACCTCGGGAAGCTGATCCGGGAGCGGATCCGCGACGTGGACGACTACCCCAAGCCCGGGGTGGTCTTCAAGGACATCACCCCCCTGCTGGCCGACCACGTCGCCTTCGCCGGCGTGGTCGACGCGATCGTCAACCACCACGGACGCGGCACCATCGACAAGATCATCGGGATCGAGGCGCGGGGGTTCATCATCGCCGCGCCCGTCGCCTACCACTTCGGCGCGGGATTCGTCCCCGTGCGGAAAAAGGGGAAACTGCCGTCGCGGACGGACGAGGAGACCTACGATCTCGAATACGGGACCGAGACGATCGAGATCCACCTCGACGCCCTCGACCCCGGAGACCGTGTGCTGATCGTCGACGACGTGCTGGCCACGGGAGGGACGGCCAGGGCCGCCGCCGATCTCGTCCGCCGCAGCGGCGCCGAGGTCGCGGGCCTGTCGGTCCTCCTGGAACTGTCGTTCCTGCAGGGGCGCGACAAGCTGCGGAATTTGGACGTCCACTCGCTGGTTACGGTCTAGTACGAAATGGGTGCCGGATACACTGGCGCCATCAGGGACCGGTGGCGACGGGCGCATCCCGCGGGGCGCGGTGACCATGCGTCCGGATGGACCAAGGAGGCTGGGTGCCCGGTGAGGTGGTATCGACCGACGCGGTGAACGACGCCGTCCGGGCCGCCGGGACGGGCCCGGTGGCGGAGTCCGCGCGGGAGCGGGACGCGCGGGTCGCCGACCCGTCCGGCACGCCCGCGCCGCGCCGCGCCGCGCAGGCCGGGGCCCCGCCCGGCCGGTCCGCCGCCGAAGCGCCCGCCGAGCCGCCGCCCGAGCCGTCCCGGGCGCCGGCGAAGAAACCCGGGGCGCCACGGCGCCGCCCCGCGACCGAAGCTCCCGGCCAGGCTCCCGCCC
>NZ_SMKM01000406.1 GCF_004348665.1 Actinomadura sp. GC306
GGTCGACGCCTGCCTTGACGGCCAGCTGGGCCGGGCCCGTGGCGCCGCGGGCGGGGAACGCTTCCAGGACGGAACGGGTGACCGGTTCGAGGCGGTCGCGGGGGAGGACAGGGGTCTGCGGCGGCGGGGCGAGGTCCGTGCCGATGGTCCCCACCGCTTCGATGATCTCTTCCGGGCGGGTGACGAGAGTGGTGCCCTCCTCGCGCAGCAGCCGGTGACAGCCGACCGACGCCCGGCTGGTGATGGGGCCGGGCATGGCCATGACGACGCGGCCGAGCCTGCTCGCCCAGCTTGCGGTGTTCAGCGCTCCGCTCCGGGCTTCCGCCTCGATGAGGACCGTCCCGCGGGACAGGGCGGCGATGACCCGGTTGCGGACGAGGAACCTGAGGCGATGCGGATGGGTGCCCGGCGGCGACTCGCTTACCAGGAGGCAGCGCCGGGCCATCTCCGCGAACAGCCCCTCATTGGACGCCGGATAGGGGACGTCGACGCCATTGGCGAGGACGGCGACGGTGGTCCCGTCGGCGGCCAGGGCGCCACGGTGGGCGGCGGCGTCGATGCCGAGGGCGCCGCCGGAGATCACCGTCCAGCCCCGGTCGGCCAGTTCCGAGGCGAAGTCGGCGGCGGCGCGCAGGCCGTAGGGGGAAGCGGCCCGGGAGCCGACGACGGCGACCGAGCGGAGGCAGCCGTAGCGCAGGTCGCCGGGGCCGCGCAGCCACAGGGCGTAGGGGCGTCCGTCGCCGAGGTCGTCGAGGGTCGTCGGCCATTCGGGGTCTCCCGGGCAGATGAGGCGCCCGCGGAACCGGGCGCACACGGCCATGTCCTGGTCTGGTTCGGCGGCGATCAGCCGGATACGCCACTGTTCTAGCCGCTTGACCTCCTTCACGTCGGCGATGACCCCGTGGGGCAGCGTGCCGGTGCGAATTGATTCGAGTGCCTGTTCCGCACCGGAGTGGTCGATGATCCGGTTGAGGAATGCGTCGCCGGGCTCCGCCACCGCGGTGAGGGTGGCTCGGGCGGTTCGTTCGTCGCTCATGGGCGCCCCGCCGACCACAGCATGAGCGCGCCGCCGATGTCGTCCGGGCCGGGTTCGTCGTGGCCCGCGAGGTCGGCGATCGTCCAGGCGACCCGCAGGACGCGGTCGAGGCCGCGTGCGCTGAGCGCGCCCATCTGCAGAGCCTCGTCGGCGCCCTTCATCGCGTTGGCCGGAGGTGTGAAGCGGCGGCGCAGTTCCGGTCCGGGGATCTCGGAATTGGAGCGCCACGGGGTGCCGGCCAGGCGGCTGAGCGTCCGTTCCCTGGCGAGTTGGACGCGTTCGGCGACGACCTGGCTGGACTCCGCGAACTCCAGGTCGTAGCGAAGCTCGGCCCGGGTCGCGGGCGCCAGTTCGAGCTTGAGGTCGATCCGGTCGAGAAGCGGGCCGGACAGGCGGGACGCGTACTTGCGGCGGACGCCGGGTGCGCAGGAGCAGTCGATCTGCTTGGCCGCGGCGCAGGGGCACGGGTTCGCCGCGAGGACGAGCGTGAACCGTGCGGGGAACCGCGCCATGCCCTCGATCCGGCTGATCCGGACCTCGCCCTCTTCGAGCGGCTGCCGGAGGGCGTCGAGCGTGCCCCCCATGAACTCGGGTGCCTCGTCCAGGAAGAGGATCCCGCGGTGCGCGAGGGACACGGCGCCCGGCTGGAGGACGCGGCCCGACCCGCCGCCGACCATCGAGGCGCGCGATGCGGTGTGGTGCGGCGCGTAGAACGGCGGCTGGGTGATCAGCGGCTGACCCGGCCGGAGAGTGCCCGCCACGGAGTGGATCGCGGTGACCTCCAGCGCGATGTCGGGTTCCAGGGGCGGCATCAGCGTGGGCAGCCGTTCCGCGAGCATGGTCTTCCCGCAGCCGGGCGGGCCGGCGAAGAACAGGTGGTGCCCTCCCGCGGCGCTGATCTCCAGCGCCCGGCGTGCCTCTGCCTGCCCGCGTACGTCGTTCAGGTCGAGATCGGGCGGGATGTCCTGCTGCCGCAGGGCGAGATTGTCCGCGGGCGAGGACGGTGCGTTCTCCTCGTCCTCCTCGATGGGCGGCGGCTCGTCCCGCAGCAGGCAAAGAAGGCCGCGCAGCGTGCTCGCGGACACCACCTTCATGCCGGGGACGAGTTCGGCCTCCGCCGCGTTGGCCCTCGGGACGACGACCGTGTCGCAGCCCTGGTTCGCCGCGGCCAGCACGGCGGGCAGGACACCCTGGATGGGACGCAGGCGTCCGTCCAGGCCGAGCTCGCCGATCAGCACGAGCCCGGCACACGCGCGAGGGGGAATGGCGTCGGCGGCCGCGAGCAGCGCGACCGCGATGCTGAGGTCGAAGGTCGATCCCTTCTTCGGCATGCTCGCCGGGCACAGCGACACCGTCACGTGGCGGTTGGGATAATCCTCACCCGAGTTGAAGATGGCGGCGCGGACCCTGTCGCGGGCCTCGCTGAGCGCCGTGTCCGGCAGGCCGACCAGATGCAGGCCCGGGACGCCGCTGGTGATCGCCGCCTCCACGTCCACCACGAAGCCGTCGACCCCGACGAGGGAGACCGAGCGGGTCTTGGCGAGCGTCATTCAGCACACCCCCCGCAGATGGTCGATCGAGAAGCCGTCGCCGTCCGCGACGAGGCCGAGGACGTCCACCCGCACGCGCGCACCGCCGGCGCCCCGCTCGGCGGCCCACCGCCCGGCAAGGCGCCGCAGCCGGGCGGCCTTGTCCGTGGTGATCGCTTCGAGGGGATCGCCGAACCGGGCGGAGCCGCGGGTCTTCACCTCGCAGACCACGGGGCCGCGCCCGTCGTGGGCGATGATGTCGAGCTCGCCGCCGTCGCACCGCCAGTTGCGCTCGATGATCGTCCAGCCGAGTCCGGCCAGGTAGTCGGCCGCGGCGTCCTCACCGCGCCGGCCGAGACTGATATGGGCTCTCATGGCCTCACCTCCGGCCTCCGACGCTGCCGGAGTATGACGCTGCGTCTCCGAATAATGACTACCTGTGGATAACTTCGGGTGAACAATTCCGGCGACTTACTCGAAACGCTCCGCGGTCCTTGCTTCGCGAAGGCCGGTGGCGCAGCGTGACGCTGTGACCAACGCGCTGGGGGAGGCCCTCTCTGAATTCGAACGACACCTGCGCGCGGAGCGCGACGTATCGCCGCACACGGCGAGGGCCTACCTCGGGGACCTGACCAACCTCGTCGCCTACGCCACCGATGTCGGCGTAACGGAACCCGCGGAACTCGACGTACCGCTACTTCGCGCCTGGCTCGCGCGTCAGCACGCCCTGGGCCGCTCCCGCGCGACCCTTGCCCGCCGGACGGCCGCCGCTCGCGCGTTCACCGGTCACCTGCACCGGCGTGGCCTGCTTAGGGACGATCCAGGGCTGCTGCTTGGCACCCCCAAACGGCAGCGTGCCCTTCCCGGGGTCCTCACCCAGGACGACGCCGCACGCCTCCTCGACACGATGGACGTAGAGGGGCCGGTCGGTCTTCGAGACCTTGCCGTTCTGGAGGTGCTCTACGGGACGGGCGTTCGCGTGAGCGAGCTGTGCGGTCTCGACATCGACGACCTGGACACCGGCCGTGGCACGATCCGCGTCCTGGGCAAGGGCGGCCGTGAACGCACCGTCCCCCTGGGCGAGCCCGCCGCCCGCGCCACCCAGGACTGGCTACGCGCAGGGCGGCCCACACTGGCGACCGAGGACAGCGGCCCAGCACTCTTCCTGGGCACCCGTGGGGGACGCCTCCACCCCACGAGCGCCCGGCGCATCGTCCACGCCCGGATAGCCGAGGTCGGCGAAGTCCCCGATCTGAGCCCGCACGGCCTACGCCACAGCGCCGCCACCCACCTCCTCGAAGGCGGAGCCGACCTGCGGAGCGTCCAAGAGATCCTGGGCCACGCCTCCCTGCAGACCACGCAGATCTACACCCACGTATCAGCCGAGCGCCTCAAACAGGTCCACCGCCAAGCCCACCCCCGCGG
>NZ_SMKM01000407.1 GCF_004348665.1 Actinomadura sp. GC306
CGTTGACTTGCGGCGTGTTGTTGTTATCCGGCCCGCCATAACAACAACATGCCGCAAGTCAACGAGTCAGGAGCGGCCGAGGGCGCGGTACTCCCAGCCCGCCGCGCGCCACCTCGCGGCGTCCAGGGCGTGGCGGCCGTCCACGATGCGCCGGTGGCCCACCACCTCGGCCAGCGCCTCCGGCTCCACCTCCCGGAACACCGACCACTCGGTCAGCAGGACGACCACGTCGGCGTCCTCGGCGACCTCGAACGCGCCGTCGCCGTACCGCAGGTCGGGGAAGGCGCGGCGGGCGTTGCCGAGCGCCGCCGGGTCGTAGACGCGGACGTCGCCGCCGAGCCCGTGCAGGGTGTGCGCCACGTCCAGCGCGGGCGCGTCCCGGATGTCGTCGGAGTTGGGTTTGAACGCGGCGCCCCACGCGGCGATCCGCTTGCCGGCGACGTCGCCGCCGAGGACCTCGCGGACGAGGTCGACGGTGCGGGCGCGGCGGCGCCGGTTGATGTCGTCCACCTGGCGCAGGAACGACACGGCCTGCCCGACGCCGATCTCCTCGGCGCGGTGCGCGAACGCGCGGATGTCCTTGGGGAGGCAGCCGCCGCCGAAGCCGAGGCCGGGCCGCAGGAACTTGCCGCCGATGCGGTCGTCGAGCGCGAGCGAGTCGGCGAGGTCCTTGATGTCGGCGCCGACCGCCTCGCACACCTCGGCCATCGCGTTGATGTAGGAGATCTTGGTGGCGAGGAAGGAGTTGGCGGCGACCTTGACCAGCTCGGCCGTGGCGAGGTCGGTGCGGACGACCGGCGTCCCCTGGTCGAGGACGGGTTTGAACGCCGCCCGCAGCCGCTCGTGCGCCCAGTCGGACGCGACGCCGAACACGAGCCGGTCGGGGTGCATGGTGTCGTCCACGCCGAAGCCCTCGCGGAGGAACTCGGGGTTCCACGCCAGCTCGACGTCCGTGCCCGCGGGCGCGAGCTCCTGGACGATCCCGGTGAGCCGCTGCGCCGTCCCGACGGGAACCGTGGACTTGCCGACGACGAGGGAGCGGCGGCGCAGGTGCGGCGCGAGGGAGCGGACGGCGGCCTCGACGTAGGACAGGTCGGCGGCGTCGGAGTCGGGGCGCTGCGGCGTCCCGACGCACAGGAAGTGGACGTCGCCGAACTCGCCGGCCTCCGCGTAGGAGGTGGTGAACCGCAGGCGGCCGGAGTCGAGCGCCTTGGTCAGCAGCTCGGGCAGGCCGGGCTCGAAGATCGGGGCCTCGCCGGCGGCCAGCCGTTCGATCTTCGCGGGGTCGGTGTCCACACCGAGGACCTCGAAGCCGAGGACGGCCATGCAGATCGCGTGCGTGGCGCCGAGATAGCCGGTCCCGATGACGGTCAGTCTCGGGGCGTCGGAATCCCCCTGTTCCATGCGCACCTCCCTTTGATTCGCGGTGTTCTCGCCTGACCGATCCTCCCACCGGCGTCCGCGCGGGCGGCGCCGGGTGCCGTGCCGGGGGCTCGCCCGCAGGTCGGAACGTGTGAGTCAGCTCACGCGCCGTACCCCGGACGTGATATCGATATGGCCTGCCTCCTCCGATTCGCGACGTTTGGGGGTGGTTGCCACTAGTTACCAGCGGGTAGCATGAGGTTGAGTTACTGACCAGTACGATGCGCGGGGCCGGCCTGGCACCGCAGGACTAAACGGAGTCTCGAATGGGGCACTACAAGAGCAACCTCCGGGACCTGGAGTTCAACCTCTTCGAGGTGTTCAGGCGCCAGGACCTTCTCGGCAGCGGCCCGTACGCCGACCTGGACGAGGACACCGCGCGCAGCATCCTGGACGAGATGGACCGGCTGGCCGAGGGCCCGCTCGCGGAGTCCTTCGAGGACGCCGACCGCAACCCGCCGGTGTACGACCCGGCGACCGGCACCGTCACGATGCCGGAGAGCTTCAAGAAGTCGTACCAGGCGTGGATGGACGCCGAGTGGTACCGCCTCGACCTCGGCCCGGACTTCGGCGGCACCGGCGCCCCGCGCTCCCTGACCTGGGCGGTCGCCGAGCAGGTCCTCGGTGCCAACCCCGCCATCTACATGTTCTCGTCCGGCCCGAGCTTCGCCCAGATCCTGTGGCGCATCGGCACCCCGGAGCAGAGGAAGTTCGCCGAGCTGGCCCGCGAGCGGCAGTGGGGCGCCACGATGGTGCTCACCGAGCCGGACGCCGGCTCCGACGTCGGCGCCGGCCGCGCCAAGGCGATCGAGCAGCCGGACGGCACCTGGCACATCGAGGGCGTCAAGCGCTTCATCACCTCGGCCGAGCACGACATGTCGGAGAACATCTTCCACCTGGTGCTGGCCCGTCCCGAGGGCGCGGGTCCCGGCACCAAGGGGCTGTCGATGTTCCTCGTCCCGAAGTACCTAGTGGACGTGGAGACCGGTGAGCTCGGCGAGCGCAACGGCGCCTACGTGACCAACGTCGAGAAGAAGATGGGCCTCAAGGTCTCCACGACCTGCGAGCTGACCTTCGGCGAGAAGCACCCCGCGATCGGCTACCTGGTCGGCGGCGTCCACGAGGGCATCAAGCAAATGTTCCTCGTCATCGAGCACGCGCGGATGATGGTCGGCACCAAGGCCATCGCCACCCTGTCCACCGGCTACCTGAACGCGCTGGAGTACGCGAAGGAGCGCGTGCAGGGTGCCGACATGACGCAGATGACGGACAAGACGGCCCCGCGGGTGACGATCACCCACCACCCGGACGTCCGGCGCAGCCTCATGACGCAGAAGGCGTACGCCGAGGGCATGCGCGCTCTGGTCATGCTCGCCTCGTCCTACCAGGACGAGGTGCAGATCGCCGAGTCCGAGGGCCGCAAGAACGAGACGGCGGAGAAGATCAACGACCTGCTGCTGCCGATCGTGAAGGGCTTCGGCTCGGAGCGCGCGTACGCGCTGCTCGGGGCCGAATCGCTGCAGACCCTCGGCGGGTCCGGGTTCCTGCAGGACTACCCGATCGAGCAGTACATCCGCGACTCCAAGATCGACACCCTGTACGAGGGCACCACCGCGATCCAGGGCCAGGACCTGTTCTTCCGCAAGATCGTCCGGGACAACGGCGAGGCGCTGAAGGTCCTCGCCGGCGACATCAGGGCCTTCGTCGAGTCGGACGCCGGCAACGGCCGGCTGAAGAACGAGCGGGCCCTCCTCGGCCGCGCCCTGGACGACGTGCAGGGCATGGTCGACCCGATGGTCGGCTGGGCGCTCGCCTCGATGGAGAACCCGAAGGAGCTGTACAAGATCGGGCTTAACTCGACCCGGCTGCTGATGGCCCTCGGCGACCTCATCGTCGGCTGGCTCCTGGCCCGCCAGGCCGAGGTGGCCCTCACCGCCCTCGGCGGCGGCGGAGTCTCCGACTCCGACAAGGCGTTCTACAACGGCAAGGTCGCGGCGGCGCAGTTCTTCTGCCAGACCGTCCTGCCCCGCCTGGCCGCCGACCGCGCCACGGTGGAGTCGACCACCCTCGACCTGATGGAGCTCCCCGAAGAGGCGTTCTAAGCCTCTTCCGCGTCCCGGCCCCCGCCAGCCCGCTCCTGGCGGGGGCCGCCGCGCGTCACATGGTCTCCAGCGCGGCCATCATGAGCAGCACCGAGAACGAGCACCCGGTGAGCAGAACGACACCGGAAGCGGCAAGCGCCAACCCCGCCGAGAAAAGGCGCCGCAACACGAGATACCCGACCACGGTGCCGAGGCAGACGAGCACGGGCAGGTAGGGGATGAACAGGGAGACGGCCCCTACCAACAGAGCGCAGGAAAGCGCCGCCGCCACCCTCCCCTCAACCTTGAGATCACCCCGCGTGACCACAAAGGCAGCGCCCCCGGCCACAACGGCACTAGCCATGATCATCAAAACGATGAAGTAATCCATGCACAGCCTCCGGCTCAGCGGCCCCCATAGGACACGTCACCCCCTTACGACC
>NZ_SMKM01000408.1 GCF_004348665.1 Actinomadura sp. GC306
GCCCCGCCCCGTCCGGCTTGGGGCGGCCGTCGGCTCGGGTCAGCGTTCCCCGCCGGGCTGCCCTGCCCGGTCGGCCTGGGTCAGCCGTCGGCTCGGGTCAGCGTTCCCCGCCGGGCTTCCACAGGACGTCGCCGTGCTCGGCGTTGGCGACGCGGCACAGGATGAACAGGAGGTCCGACAGCCGGTTGAGGTACTTGGCGGTCAGCGGGTTCACGCCGCCCTCGACGGCCTCCGGGTCGCCGTCGGCGGCGGCGCCGTGCGCCTCGACGGCCGCCCAGGCGGTGCGTTCGGCGCGCCGGGTGACCGTCCGCGCGACGTGCAGCAGCGCCGCCCCCGGCGTCCCGCCCGGGAGGATGAAGCTGCGCAGCGGCTCCAGCGTCTCGTTGTGCTCGTCGCAGGCCGCCTCAAGGCGCTCGATGTAGGACGGTTCGACGCGCAGCGGCGGGTACTGCGGGTCCGGCACGACCGGCGCGCACAGGTCGGCGCCGACGTCGAAGAGGTCGTTCTGGACGCGGGTCAGCAGCGTGACGACGTCCCCGGGCAGGGTGCCGAGCGCGATGGCGGCGCCGATCGCGGCGTTGGCCTCCTCCACGTCGGCGTAGGCGGCCAGGCGCGGGTCGGTCTTGCGGGTACGGGACGCGTCGCCGAGCGCGGTGGTGCCGTCGTCCCCGGTCCGGGTATAGATCCGCGACAGGACGACGGGGTTATCCCTGTTCTTCGCCATAGCCGCACCCTAGCGCCGCTGCTTCGCGGTAGCCGCCCCCTGGGCGCCGCTGCTTCGCCATTGCCGCAACCTGGCGCCGCGGGGCGTCGAGGCACGTTCGGTAGGGTTTCGGAAAGACTCCCGGAGGCCGCCGTGTACGACTACATCATCGTGGGAGCGGGCAGTGCGGGGTGTGTTCTCGCTGCCCGGCTGACCGAGGATCCGTCGGTGGCGGTCCTGCTGCTGGAGGCCGGCCCGCCCGACGACGCGCCCGAAATCCACATTCCGGCCGCCGTGGCGGGGATGGTCAAGGGCCCGTTCGACTGGAACCACACCACCGTCCCGCAGGAACACGCCGCCGGCCGCCGCGTGTACTGGCCGCGGGGGCGCGTGCTCGGCGGCAGCTCGTCCACCAACGCGATGATCTACGTGCGCGGCTCCCGGCACGACTACGACATCTGGCGCGACGTCCACGGCTGCGACGGCTGGGGCTACGCGGACCTGCTGCCCTACTTCCGCCGCGCCGAGGACCAGCAGCGCGGCGAGATCCCGTACCACGGCGTCGGCGGCCCGCTGCGCGTGGAGGACCTGCGCTACAAGCACCCGCTGACCCGCGCGTGGGTGCAGTCCGCCAAGGCGTACGGCCTGGCCGCGAACCCCGACTTCAACGGCGCGCGGCAGGACGGCGTGGGCTTCTACCAGGTCACGTCCAAGCGCGGCCGCCGGTGGTCGGCCGCGGCCGGTTACCTGCGTCCGCTCGGGAGCCGCCCGAACCTCACGGTCGTGACCGACGCGCTCGCCACCCGCATCGTCATCGAGGACGGCCGCGCCACCGGCGTCCGCTACGAGGCGCGCGGCGAGACCATGCTGGCCCGCGCGGGGGCGGAGGTCATCGTGTCGGGCGGTGCGGTGAACAGCCCGCAGCTGCTCATGCTGTCCGGTATCGGGCCCGCCGACCACCTGCGCCCACTGGGCATCGACGTGCTGGTCGACTCCCCGGTCGGGCAGGGGCTCCAGGACCACCCGTTCGTGAACGTCATGTTCGCCACGCCCCGCACGAAGAGCCTGTGGGAACTGGCCAACATGCGCTCCCTCGCCCTGTACCAGGCGCTGGGGCGCGGGCCGTACGCGTCCAACCTCGCCGAGGCGGGCGGGTTCGTCCGGACGGTGGAGGGGTTGCCCGCCCCTGACCTGCAGTACCACGTCCTGCCCACGCCGTTCGTCGACCAGGGGCTCGTGGAGGTGGCCGAGCGGCTCCTGTCGGTCATGGTCACCGCGATCTCCGTCGGCAGCCGCGGCTCGCTGACCCTCCGCTCCGCCAGCCCCTACGCCAAGCCCCTGATCGACCCCGCCTACCTCTCGGACGAGGCCGACCTGGACATCCTGGTCGCCGGGGTCCGCCAGGCGCGGGAGATCGCGGCGTCCGGGCCACTGGCGTCCCTGGTCGGCGGCGAGTGGGCGCCGGGCGAGCAGGTCGAGTCGGACGAGGCCGTCCGCGACTACGTGCGCCGCAACGTCGCGACCCTGTTCCACCCGGTCGGCACCTGCGCGATGGGGGACGGCGAGTCCGTGTGCGACCCCGAGCTGCGCGTCCGCGGCGTCGAGGGCCTGCGGGTGGTGGACGCGTCGGTGATGCCGACCGTCCCGCACGGCAACACCAACGCCCCGACCATCGCGATCGCCGAACGCGCCGCCGACCTCATCCGAGGCCGCACCCCGCTCGCCCCGGAGACCGTTCCGCAGTAGCACGGGGTGGCGAGCTCACCGCTTGCTCGCCTTGGCGAGGCGAACGAGCCGCGCCTTCTCGGCCTCCTCCCGCAGCGTCCGCACCCGGTCTTTGATGATCACATTGCTGAATTCCGGCCGGTTCATGTCCGTCTCCCCGTTCCCGCCGGACCCGTCTTGGCCCGACAAGTACAAGGCTCGTCCTAAGCCCCCGTCCCCCACATTGGGACGACGCCCTATCCCGCCCCCTAGGCGCCTTAGATTCGTGCCCTACCTTCGGAGGAAGCTCGGATGGACGCGCAGTCACGCACCCAGGAACTGGCCGACCGCCTCGTCGCGTCCGGACAGGAGGTCGGCTTGCAGATCGTCGCCTACCTGAACGGCGAACTGGTGGTGAACGTCTGCGCGGGCAAGGCGGACACGACCACTGGCCGTCCGGTCGATGAACGAACCCTCTTCCCCTGCGCCTCCGGCCCGATGTCGACCGTCGTCCATGTCCTCGCCGAGCGTGGACTGCTCGACTACGGCGCCCCGGTCGCCGCCTACTGGCCGGCGTTCGGCGCCCACGGCAAGCACGACATCACGCTCGCCCACGTCCTCACCCATTCCGCCGGAGTGCCGCAGGCACCGCCCGGCATCACGTTCGACGACCTCGCCGACTGGGACGGGATGTGCGCGCGGATCGCGGACCTGCGGCCGCTCTGGCGGGCGGGCTACGCCACCGGCTACCACGCGCTGACATTCGGCTTCATTCTCGGGGAGGTCGTCCGCCGGGTCACCGGACGGCCCCTCCCGGCGGTGCTGCGGGACGAGGTCGCCGCGCCGCTCGGCGTCCCCGGCGACCTGTGCTTCGGCGTCCCCGCCCGCGACCTTGCCCGGGTGGCCCGGCTGGAGGAGCGAGACCTACCTGACCCCCTGCGGCACTTTCCCGAGGGCTCCCTGTACCACGAGGTGATTCCGCCGTGGATGCAGTCCGGCATGGTGCTGGAGGGGCGATCCGAGGTGCCGGAGGGCCAGCCGGAGGCGCCGGAGGACCGGCCCGAGGCGCTGGCGAACCGGCCCGAGGCGCTGGTGCTGGATCTCCCGACCGGTGGCCGGGCGACGGCCCACGCCCTTGCCCGCATGTACGCCGCCCTCATCGGCGAGGTGGACGGCGTCCGGCTCATCGGCCAGGACCGGACCGCCCGCCTTTCGGGGGTCATCACGATAAAACAGGATCGGGTGACCCGGGTGCCCTCCCCGAAGGGGCTCGGTTACCTCGTCGGCACCGTGCAGATGGGCGGCTTCAGCTCCTTCGGCTGGATGTTCGGCACCGGCCTGGCCTTCGCCGACCCCGAACGCGGATTCTCCTTCGCTTGCCTGACCAACCTCTCGGAACCCAGACAGATGGAAGGCGTCTACCGGGTCGCCGACGAGGTCCGGCTGGCGCTGGGCCTGGAGGGGGCGCTGACCCAGGCCGTCCGAAGGAAGCTGGCGAAACGTGCGTTCCGCCGCCTTCGCGTTCACGCGGCCAAGCAG
>NZ_SMKM01000409.1 GCF_004348665.1 Actinomadura sp. GC306
GCTCCCCACAGACGGTTCCCGCGCCCGCCATGCCGGCGCGGGAACGCGTCCCCCGACGCCCCCCTTCCGCTGAACGAAACGCGCCGGGGCGGAGTACTCACTAGTGGGATTGAACGTGAGGAGCCTCATGACTTATCCACCGCAGGCGGACTCCCGGTACGGCACGGGCCGGCGCACGACGCCGTACGACCCGCGGGACGGCCTGGGCGACGCGCGCGTCGCCGGGTTCCCGTCTCCGCCACCCACTCGTACGTGGCCGCAGGACGATCCGTTCAGGCGGCCGCCGCAGGACGACCCGTGGGCCCTCCCCGGCCGGCCGGACTACGGCGGCCGCGACTACGGCTTCCCGGACGAGGACCGGCACGGCGGACGCAGGGGCGGCCCCGGCCGGGCGGTCGTCGCGGCCGTCATCGCGGCGCTGCTCGCCGGCGGCGTGGCCGGCGGCGTCACCGGGCGGCTGACCGCGAACGTGCCGGAGTCCACGGCGCTGCAGCAGTCGGAGGCCGGGCCGGTGCAGGGCGGCCTCAGCGACGTCGCGGCGCGGGTGCAGGCGAGCGTGGTCTCGATCGAGGTCCGGGCGGCGGGCGGCCAGGGCACCGGGTCCGGGTTCGTCGTCGACCGGCGGGGCCACGTGCTGACGAACGCGCACGTCGTCGAGGGCGGCGGCCGGGTCACCGTGGTCCTGGCCGACCAGCGGCGCGTCCGGGCGCGCCTGGTGGGCACCGACCGCGCGCTCGACCTGGCGGTGCTGGCGATCCCGGCCGCGCAGGCTCCGGCGCCGCTGGCGTTCAGCCGCTTCTCGGACGTGCGCGTCGGCGACCCCGTGATCGCGCTCGGCTCCCCGCTGGGCCTGCAGGGCACCGTCACCAGCGGCATCGTCAGCGCGCTGAACCGGCAGGTGCGGCTGGGCGACGGCGGCGGCGCGAGCACCGCGGTGCAGACCGACGCGTCCATCAACCCCGGCAACTCCGGCGGGCCGCTGGTCAACGCGCGCGGCGAGGTCATCGGGGTGAACACCGCGATCGCGACGCTGATGCGCGGCGGGGGCGGCGGCTCGATCGGCATCGGCTTCGCGATCCCCGCGGACCGGGCGCGGCAGGGCACGCTGCGGCTGGTGCGCTGACCCGCGCCCGGGGCGGCGGCCGGTCAGAGGCCGAGGCGCTTCGCGTGGCGGGCGAGGAAGGCCGCCACCTCGTCCTCGGGCTTGTCGGGCAGGCCCCAGATGATCTCGGTGACGCCCGCGTCCGCCCAGGCCGCGATGTCCTCGGCGGTGGGGCGCATGGCGGCCAGGACGGAGATCTCCGGGCGCCCGGCGCGGCCCGCGTCCTCCCACGCGGCCTGCAGCGCGGTGGTCTTCGGCAGGATGTCGCGCTCGGTGGGGGTCGTCATCCAGCCGTCGGCGTTGGCGGCGATCCACGCGAACGTCTTCGGTCCGCCGCCGGCGCCGATCAGCAGCGGGACGTGCGGCTGGACGGGCTTCGGCCAGGCCCAGGACGGGCCGAACGAGACGAACTCCCCGGCGTAGGACGCCTGCTCCTGCGTCCACAGCGCCCGCATCGCCTCGACGTACTCGCGCAGCACCGTGCGCCGCTTCCCGGCGGGCACGTGGTGGTCCGCGAGCTCGTCGGTGTTCCAGCCGAACCCGGCGCCGACCGTCACCCGCCCGCCCGACAGGTGGTCGAGCGTCGCGATGGTCTTGGCGAGGGTGATCGGGTCGGACTCCACGGGCAGCGCCACGGCCGTGGCGAGCCGGATCGTCGAGGTGACGGTGACCGCGGACGCCAGCGAGACCCACGGGTCGAGCGTGCGCATGTAGCGGTCGTCCGGGAGGGCCGCGCCGCCCGTGCCGGGATGGGCGGCCTCGCGCTTGACCGGGATGTGCGTGTGCTCGGGGACGTAGAACGTATGGAACCCGTTCTCCTCGGCGGCCTTCGCGGCGGCGGCGGGCGTGATGCCCCGGTCACTTGTGAAGAGCACGATGCCATGGCGCATGGCTCGATACTAGAACGTGTTCTATGTTTCCGGACAGGGGCCCGCGGTGCCGGCGGGTGCCGCACCATCCGCGGGGACCGTGTTCGGTGGCCCCGGGGTGCGGCCGGCCTGGGACCGGTGGCGCCCGGCGTCCACCTGCCGTTAATCTCATTACTGGTTAGTCAACTATGTGACTACAAGGTGAGTAGAGCGCATGCATCCCTTCCGAGCGGCGGCGGAGGCCGGCGACCGCGAGGCGGTCGAGGCCATGCTGGCGGACGACGTCGTCTTCACGAGCCCCGTCGTCTTCAAGCCCTACATCGGCAAACCGGTCACCGCGGCGATCCTGCGCGCCGTGCTGCGGGTCTTCACCGGCATCCGCTACGTCCGGGAGATCAGCGACGGCCGCGACCACGCGCTGCTGTTCGAGGCGAAGGTCGGCGACCTCACGATCACCGGCTGCGACTTCCTGCGGATGAACGACGCCGGGCAGGTCGGGGAGCTCACCGTCATGGTCCGGCCGCTGTCGGCCGCCAAGGCGCTCGCCGAGGCGATGGCCGCGGAGTTCGCGCGGGTCGAGCGGGAGGCGCGCGAGGTGGGCGCCGCACCGGCCGCCGCCGACTGAACCGGGGCGGGGCACGCGCGCCGCTCCGGGCCGGCGCGCGATCGCCGAGGTCGGACGCATCTCCGGCGCTGGATTGAGCACGGTCGGCGCAGTGCCTAGATTGGCAGCGTCCGATTCATCCCCGCAAAGGAGCACCCCTTGTCCGTGCGAACCAAGCCGCCGTTCCGGGCCGACCACGTCGGCAGCCTGCTGCGTCCGCCCGAACTCCTGGCCGCGCGGGACGATCACGCGCAGGGCCGCATCGACGCCGCCCGGCTCGCCGAGATCGAGGACGCCGCGATCCGCGACGCGGTCCGGATGCAGGCCGAGGCCGGGCTGCGGTCGGCCACCGACGGCGAGTTCCGCCGGACGTCCTGGCACATGGACTTCATCTACCGGCTCGGCGGGATCAGCCCGGCGGACGAGAAGATCAAGGTGCAGTTCCACAACGAGGCCGGGGACATCGAGTTCAGCACGGCCGCGCTGAGCGTGCACGACAAGGTCCGGCTGGAGGACACGATCTTCGCCGACCACTTCGCGTTCCTGCGGGACGCCGCCGGGGACGGGGTGACGCCGAAGCTGACGATCCCGTCGCCGAACATGGTCCACTACCGCGGCGGGCCGGCGTCGATCGACCCGAAGGTCTACCCCGACGTCGAGGAGTTCTGGAGCGACCTGGCCGCCGCCTACTCCGAGCAGGTGCGGCGGCTCGGCGAGCTCGGCTGCCGCTACCTCCAGCTCGACGACACGAGCCTCGCCTACCTCAACGACCCGGCCCAGCGCGCCATGATCAAGGAGCGCGGCGACGACGCCGAGCACCTCCACCTGCGCTACATCCGGCAGATCAACGCCTCGCTGGCCGGGCGCCCCGAGGGCATGAACGTCACCACCCACATGTGCCGGGGCAACTTCCGCTCCTCCTGGACGGCCGAGGGCGGCTACGACTTCGTCGCCGAGGCCCTGTTCGGCGAGCTGGACGTGGACGGCTTCTTCCTGGAGTTCGACGACGAGCGGTCGGGCGGTTTCGAGCCGCTCCGGTTCGTCCCGCCGGGCAAGATGGTCGTGCTCGGCCTGGTGACGACCAAGCGCGGCGAGCTGGAGTCCAAGGACGACCTGAAGCGCCGCATCGACGAGGCGGCGCGGCACGTCCCGCTCGACCAGATCTGCCTGTCCCCGCAGTGCGGCTTCTCCTCCACGGTGGAGGGCAACGCGCTGAGCGCCGAGGAGCAGGCCGCGAAGCTGCGCCTGATCGCCGAGACCGCCGAGGAGGTCTGGGGCTGACCCGCTCCCCCGCTCCCCGCGGCCCGGCTCCGGCTCGGGCGGGCCGCGCGGGGCGGGCC
>NZ_SMKM01000040.1 GCF_004348665.1 Actinomadura sp. GC306
GCACGGCCGCCTGCGCGGGAGGCGCGGCCTGCGGGGGCGGGGGTGTCGCGGACTCGTGCCCGGTACCGGGGCGGACGTCCTGGAGGAGGCTCAGGAAGGCGGCCTCGTCGATGATCGGGACGCCTTCGGCGACCGCGCGTTTCGTCTTCGTGCTCGGCGGGTTCGGCGCGTTGGTCACGAGGACGCTGGTGTGCCGGCTGACCGAGGACATCACGTTCAGGCCCGCCGCGCCCGCCTTGGCCGTGAGCTCGGACCGGGGCGTGCGGGTGTCGCCGGTGACGGCGACCTTCATCCCCTGGACGAGCGGCCCGCCGCCGCTGAGCCGGCCCGGGTTGCGGTACGGGCACGGGACCTTGGGCGCCGCCGCCGGGTACCGGTTGCGGGAGCTGGTCTGGCGGGGCGGGCAGGGCACGAGCGGGAGGCTGAGGCCGAGCTGGGCCGCGGCCGTCAGAGAGCCGTTGAGCACACCGGCGAGGACGCGCGTGTCGTCCTCCGCGTCGTGGGCCTTGCGCTGGGTGACGCCGTAGTGGGCGGCGAGCGTCCCCAGGCGCATGTTGCGTGTGGGAGGTGCCAGCCTGCGGTTGAGGGCGAGCGTGCAGAGGCGCTGTTCGACCGGCAGCCGGAGCCCGGCGCGCGCGAATTCCTCCGCCAGGAAGTCGTAATCGAAACGGGCGTTGTGGGCGACCATGACGCGTCCCTGGAGAAGGGCGGCGACGTCCGGGGCGATTTGCTCGAATTTAGGCGCGCCGGCCAGCCGTTGCGGCGTCAGCCCGTGGACGTGGACGGGCCCGGGATCGCAGCCGGGATTCAGCAGCGAGGAGAACCGCCCGGTCACCTTTCCGTCGGCCCCGACGGCCAGCATCGCGATGGACAGCACCCGATGCTGCGCAGGCCGGAAGCCCGAGGTCTCCACGTCGACCAAGGTCCAGTCCATGGAGTGATCGCGCATTGCAGCGTGCGTCCCCGGCATTCCGACCCCGCATTCCGTTCGCCTGTGTCGGCGTCAAATGCTAATCGCGCGACCAGTGCCGCGGCCGGGAACCGGCGGTCGCGCCCGCATGGCGGCGTGGCCGTTTTCGGTCAGGTTTATGGGCGGGCAATTCGAGTGCCCGGATAATCCCGCCGAGAAGTGACTCAGGTCCTGTTCTTCCGGGCTTCGATGACCAGTGCCTGGGCGGACTGGCCGAGCCGCCCGGCGGCGTCGTAGATCGTGGAGACGCTCAGGCCCGCGCCGACCGGCTGGACGACGCCCGCGGCCATGAGGCCGACCCAGTCCCCGGCCGGCTCGCGGGACAGGTGCACGGTCAGCTCGGTGTTCATGAAGCTCCACTTGCGCTGGTCGAGCCGCATGTTCGTGGCGGTGGAGGAGTAGTCGGCCGCCGCCGCGACGCGCGCGATGGGCGGCATGGGCTCCCCGGCGACGACGGGGAGCAGCAGGCCGATCCACAGGCCGGCCGAGCCCGCGGGCACGCGATCCGCGTCCAGCCTGCGGACCCGGATCGCGCCCGAGTCGAAGCAGTCGTAGCCGACCGCCTCGCGGGCTCCGGGGGTCGGGGTGGTCAGCTCGGGCACCGGGACGCCGCCGAACGGGTTCGGGTGGTCGGTGGCGCCTTCGGGCAGCTCGACGTCGCTCTTGCGGACCGCGACGCAGGAGGCCCGCGCCACCGGGGTGCCGTCCGCGAGCAGCGTGATCTCCTGCCGGACCACGCGCCGGCCGCCCTCGGGACGCGTCACCCGCACGGTCAGCGGGACGTGCGGCACCGGCCCGAGCATGTCGATGGTGAGGCGCGTGGGCGTCCGCTCCGGGACGTCGACCGCGTTCGCCAGCACGGCCGCGACGGCGCCGCCGTGCAGGGCGTCGGGGCGCCACGGGCCGCGGGCGTGGTCGGTCGGGACGAGCCGGGAGCCGTCGCGCTCGAACAGGGCCGCGCCGGTCACCGGGGCGTCTTCCGTGCCGGCCGCCCGGCTGTCGGTGGTCACGAGGCCGCCCGGGTCGCGGAGGTCGCGGCGGCGACGGCGGGGGCGAGCCAGCGGCGGAGGAAGGCGCGCAGGTCGTCCGGAGTCCGCGCCGGGTCGCCCGGGTCGAGCAGGAAGGACTGGACGGTGCGCAGCGTCCACTCGATGAGCTCGCCGCGCCGCTCGGGGCCGATGCCGGTGGCGTCCCAGTCGACGGCGCTCTGGTCGAGCAGCGACCTGCCGATGGCCCGCGCGGTGTCGGACGTGACGGTGCGCAGCAGCGGGTCGCCGGCCTCGGCGTCCAGCAGGAGCCGCAGGTAGGGCTCGTGCGGGACCTCCTGGATCGTGTAGGCCACGGCCTCGACCAGCGCCTCGCCCGGGTCGGTGACGCTGCGGAGCCGGCGCGCCATGCGCGCGAGGAAGTCGCGGGTGCCGTCGAAGGCCGCGGCGGTCAGCATCGCGTGCGTGCTGGGGAAGTAGCGGTAGACGGTCTGCCGGCTGATCCCGAGGTCGGCCGCGACGTGCGCGATGGTCGTCGCGCCGCCCAGCTCCCGCACGCAGCGGTGCGTCGCGTCCTTGATCCGGGCGACCGCCTCCGCGTCGCCGGCGGGCGGCGACCCGCCCCACCCGTGTGTCCGCATCGGCTCAACGTAGCGGCCGGCTTTGACGGGACACAAGAGCAGATGTGTACCGTCGGGCGAGCGGCCGTACCCGTGAGATGCTGCGGGAATGATGACGACCGGGGCCGGGGAGCCGCCTGCGCGGCGGCGGCGCGGGCGGCCCGGGTACGACCAGGAGACGATCCTGCGCACGGCGGTGGACCTGTTCAACCGCAAGGGGTACGACGCCACGAGCATGGGTGACCTGGCCAAGGAGCTGGGCCTCACGAAGCCGGCGATCTACCACCACGTCACGAGCAAGGAGCAGCTCCTCAGCCTGGCGCTGGACGACGCCCTCGACGAGCTGACAGCGGTCGTGGCCGAGGCGTCCCAGGAGCGGCCCGGGACCACCGCCCACGAGCGGCTGCGCGGGGTGGTGCGGCGCAGCGTCGAGGTGCTGGTGGCGCATCAGCCGTCCGTCACGCTGCTGCTGCGGGTGCGGGGCAACAGCCCGGTCGAGCTGGCCGCGCTGGAGCGGCGCCGCTGGCTCGACGACCGGCTCGCCGCGCTGGTGGCGGACGCCGTCAAGGAGGGCGCGCTGCGCGACGACGTGCCGCCGGCGCTGGTGAGCCGACTGCTGTTCGGCATGGTGAACTCGCTGGTCGAGTGGTACCGCGCGGACGGCGCGTACGACACCGCGACCGTCGCCGGGGCGGTCACGGCCATGGCCTTCGACGGCCTGGCCAAGCACGAGGCTTAGGGCACGAGACCTAAGCGTCGTAGTCGATCGTGACGCGGTCGCCGGCGGGGAACGTCTGGCAGGTGAGGACGAACCCGGCGGCGAGCTCGGAGTCCTCCAGCGCGTAGTTGCGGCGCATGTCCACCTCGCCTTCGCGGACGACGGCGCGGCACGTCCCGCACACGCCGCCCTTGCAGGCGAACGGCAGGTCGGCGCGCGACGCCTGGGCGCCTTCGAGGAGCGTCGTGTCGCGGGAGACGGCCGACGTCGTGCGCAGGCCGTCGAGGACCAGGGTCAGCTCCGTCGTCGCCCCGGCGGGGACGCCGGCGGCCCGGCGCGGCTGCGGCGGCGGCTCGTCGACGTAGAAGAGCTCGACGTGCACCGTGGCGGGGACGGCGAGTTCGGCGAGTACCGCCCGCGCGTCCTCGATCATCCGCAGCGGCCCGCACAGCCAGACGTGGTCGTAGGTCTCCGCCGGCAGGAGCTCGGTGAGCAGCCGGCGCAGCCGGTCGCGGTCGAGCCGCCCGGAGAACAGCTCGACGTCGCGCGGCTCGCGGGACAGGACGTGCGCGAGCTGGAACCGGGCGCCGTACCGGTTCTTCAGGTCGCCGAGCTCCTCGGCGAACATCACCGTCCGGCTCGTCCGGTTGCCGTACAGGAGCGACACCTGCGCGTCGGGGTGGGTCAGGACCGTGGACGCGACCGACAGCATCGGGGTGATGCCCGACCCGGCGGCGATGCACAGGTGCCGTTCTCCGGTGGACGGGTCGGCCCGCCACGAGCCGGTGGGCGGCTGCACCTCGATCCGGGTCCCCGGGACGACCTCGCGGACGAGCCACGAGGAGAAGAAGCCGTCCGGGATCTCGCGGACGCCGATGCGCGGCGCCTCCCCGGCGGGGGCGCAGATCGAGTAGGAGCGGCGGTGCTCCACCCCGTCCACGACGCGGCGCAGCGTGAGCGACTGCCCGGCCTCGAACGCGTACGCCTCGCGCAGGTCGGCGGGCACGTCGAACGTGATGGCCGCGGCGTCCTCGCACAGGTGCTCGACCGCCGCCACGGTCAGCGTGTGGAACCCGGCGGCGGGCCGGGTCCGCGCGGGAGCCGCAGTGGTCATCAGATCTCCTTGACGTGCTCGAACGGTTCGAGGCAGTCGGCGCAGCGGTAGAGGGCCTTGCAGGCGGTGGAGCCGAACTCCGAGGTCAGCCGGGTGTCGGCGGAGCCGCAGCGGGGGCAGGCGAGGGCGCGGCGCGTCGGCCCGAGGTCGATGCCGACCGGCCCCTCCGCGCGGCGTGCCGGGCCGGGCGGGGACAGCCCCGCCCCCCGCAGGGCCTCCCGGCCGCGCTCGGAGATCCAGTCGCTCGACCACGGCGGATCGAGGACGACGCGCACCTCCACCCGGGGGAACCCGGCGCCGTTCAGCCGGTGGACGAGGTCGTCGCGCATGGTGGCCATGGCCGGGCAGCCGGTGTAGGTGGGGGTGATCGACGCGACGACCACCTCGCCGCCGTCCCCGCGCTCCACCGTGACGTCGCGCAGGACGCCGAGGTCGGCGAGGGTGAGCATCGGCATCTCCGGGTCGCGGACCTGCGCGGCGACCTCGGCGGCGCGCTCCCGGACGCGGTCCTGCGGCACGGTCACCATCGTCCCTCCGGATGCGCGCGGGCGACGACCTGCATCTCGGCGAGGAGCAGGCCGAGGGCCTCGGTGTGCATGCCGTGCCGGCCCGTCCGCCCGCCGACACCGGCCAGCGCGGGACGGTCCGGGCGGTCGACGCCGCTCACGGCGAAGACCTGGTCGAGGACGGCGTCCACCTCCCCGGCCATGGAGGCGGGGTCGACGCCGACGCCCGCTTCCGCGAGGGAGAGCTCCACGGGATGCGCGGAGACGAGTTCGGGTTTGAGCGGCCACAGCTCGTCCAGGGCCGTCAGCAGCCTGCGGCGCGACTCGTCGGTGCCCTGCGCGAGGGTGAGGAACCAGCGGCCCGCCCAGTCGCGGTGGTAGGTGACCTCCTTGACGCCCTTGGCCGCGACCGCCGCCAGCACCGCGTCCCGGCTCGCCCGGAGCCGTTCGAGGAGCGCGAGCCGGGCCACCGAGAACAGCAGCAGCCGGACGACGACGTGCGCGAAGTCCCCGTTAGCGACCTCGGTGAGGCGCACGTTGCGGAACTCCTCCGCCTCCCGGAAGAACGCCAGCGCGTCCTCGGCGGGGACGGGCGAGCCGTCCGGGAGCGGCGGCACGGCGCCCGGGTCGGCGGCGGCGGCCCGCGCCAGCAGCAGCCGCGCCTGCCCGAGGAGGTCGAGTGCGATGTTCGCGAGCGCGATGTCCTCTTCGAGGTCGGGCGCCCGGCTGCACCACTCCGACAGCCGCTGCGACATGATCAGCGCGTCGTCGCCGAGCATGAGGCAGTACCGGGCCAGCGCGGCGTGGTCGACGCCGTCCGGGACGGTCGCGTCGACCCCGGCGAGCGGGTCCTCGAAGTCGGTGCCGAACGCCCACTGCGAGGCGTCCCCGCCCTCGATCAGCCCGTCGAAGATGCTCTCCTGGTCGTTCATCCGCGCCCTCCGGTCACATGTGCGGGACGTTCCCGGGGATCTCGTAGAACGTCGGGTGCCGGTAGACCTTGTCGCCGCTCGGCGCGAAGAGGGGGTCCTTCTCGTCCGGGCTCGACGCGGTGATGGCGTCGGCGCGCACGACCCAGATGCTCACGCCCTCGTTGCGCCGCGTGTAGACGTCGCGGGCGTGCCGCAGCGCCATGGTGTCGTCGGGGGCGTGCAGCGACCCGACATGGACGTGGTTGAGCCCGCGCTTGCCGCGCACGAACACCTCGTACAGCGGCCACTCGCGCCTGCTCGCGCCCGGCTCTCCGGCGGTCATGCGGCACCTCCTTCAGCGGAGCGCTCCGCGAACGCGGTGGCCGCCTCCCGCACCCAGGCGCCGTCCTCGTGGGCGGCGCGGCGGTGGGCCATCCGCTGCGCGTTGCACGGCCCGTTGCCGGCGATGACGGCGGCGAGCTCGTCCCAGTCCGGCTCGCCGAAGTCGTAGTGGCCGCGCTCCTCGTTCCAGCGCAGGCCGGGGTCGGGCAGCGTCACCCCGAGCGCGTCGGCCTGCGGGACGGTCATGTCGACGAACTTCTGCCGGAGCTCGTCGTTGGAGTTGCGCTTGACGCCCCACGCCATCGACCGCGCGCTGTTGGGGGACGCGGCGTCCGGCGGCCCGAACATCATCAGCGACGGCCACCAGAACCGGTCGACCGACTCCTGCACCATCTCCCGCTGCGCTTCGGTGCCGCGCATCATCGTCATCAGCAGCTCGTAGCCCTGCCGCTGGTGGAACGACTCCTCCTTGCAGATGCGGATCATCGCGCGGCCGTACGGCCCGTAGGAGGTGCGGCAGAGCGGCACCTGGTTGACGATCGCGGCGCCGTCGACGAGCCAGCCGATCGTGCCGACGTCGGCGTACGACAGCGTCGGGTAGTTGAAGATCGAGGAGTACTTCTGCCGGCCGGACAGCAGCAGCTCGGTCAGCTCCGCGCGGGAGACGCCGAGCGTCTCGCACGCCGAGTACAGGTACAGGCCGTGCCCGGCCTCGTCCTGGACCTTGGCGAGCAGGATCGCCTTGCGGCGCAGCGACGGGGCGCGGCCGATCCAGGCGCCCTCGGGCTGCATGCCGATGATCTCGGAGTGCGCGTGCTGGGCGATCTGCCGCACGAGCGTCTTGCGGTAGGCGTCCGGCATCCAGTCGCGGGGCTCGATGCGGTCGTGCCGCGCGATCGTCGCGTCGAAGGCCGCCTGGAGCCGGTCCGCCGCGTCCGGCTCCACCGGAGTCGTGGTCATCCTGCCCTCCGGACCCAATTACTTATCGCTCGGTCAGTAATAGGGTCGCACGAGGGCCCCGGCCGGCGCAACAGGCCGCTGCGCCGGCCGGGAGGCGAATCAGTGCCGGCCGGCCTTCTCCCTCGCCCGCACCTCGGACTTCTCCGTGGCCCGGCCGCGCCGGTACAGGACGCTCGGCCACCAGGTGACCGGCCCGGCGTCGCGGACGAGCGCCGGGACCAGCAGGGACCGCACGAGCAGCGTGTCCATCAGGACCCCGAACGCCACGATGAACGCGATCTGGACGAGGAACGAGAGCGGGATGACCACCAGGGCCGCGAACGTCGCCGCGAGCACCACCCCGGCGGACGTGATGACCCCGCCGGTCACGGTCAACCCCTCCAGGACGCCGCGCCGCACCCCGTGCCGCAGCGATTCCTCTCGCGCACGGGTCATCAGGAAGATGTTGTAGTCGACCCCGAGCGCGACCAGGAAGACGAACCCGTACAGCGCCACCGACGGATCGGTGCCGGTGAAGCCGAGCAGGTTCTGGAACACCAGCGCGGCGACGCCGAGGGTCGCCAGGTAGTTGAGCGCGACGGTGGCGACCAGCAGCACCGGCATCGCCACCGAGCGGAGCAGGGCGATCAGGATCACGATGATGATCGCCAGCACGACCGGAATGATGATCTTGCGGTCGCGCTCGGCGGCGGCCTGCGTGTCGACCTGCTGGGCGGTGTAGCCCCCGACGAGCGCGTCCGCCCCGGGGACCGCGTGGACGTTGTCGCGCAGCCGGTCCACGGCCGCCCGCGCGGCGTCGCTGTCGGCGGAGCTGCTCAGCGTCACCTCCGCCAGGGCGCGGCCGTCCACCACGAGCGGCTGCTCGTTCTCCCCGGTGCGCGGCCGGACGCCGGCCACGCCCTCCGTCTGCTGTGCCGCGGCGAGCACCGGCTGCAGTGCCGAAGCCTGCGTGATCACGATGGCGGGGTTGCCCGACCCGCCGGGGAAGTGCTCGTCCAGGGCCTCCTGGGCCTCCACCGACGCCGCGTCGCCGACGAACGTCTCGCTCAGCGGCACCCCGTCGGTGCGCAGGGTCGGCATGAACGCGGCGCCCGCGATCAGCACGATCAGGCAGGCCGCCCAGATGCGGCGCGGGTGGTGGTCGATCAGCCGCGCGATGCGCTCCCAGACGGCGTGCCGGGAGGCGTCCGGGCGCTCGGGGTGCGGCCGGGCGGGCCAGTACGCCGCCCGCCCGAAGATCACCAGGACCGCGGGCAGGTAGGTGAGCGCGCTCAGCAGCGCGCACGCGATGCCGAGCGCGCCGACCGGCCCGAGGGCCCGGTTGTTGGACAGGTCGCTGAGCAGCAGGGCGAGCAGCCCGGCCGCGACGGTCCCGCCGGAGGCGAGGATGGCCCCGGCCGAGCGCTTCCACGCCGTCACCACGGCGGCCATCCGGTCGGTGCCGAGCGAGAGCTCCTCCCGGAACCGGGCCGACAGCAGCAGGGCGTAGTCGGTGGTGGCGCCGATGACCAGGATCGACAGGATTCCCTGCACCTGGCCGTCCACCGTCACGAGGTCGCTCTCGGCCAGGTAGTAGGCGACCGCGCTGGCGAATCCGAGCGCCAGGATCGAGCCGACGATGATCAGCAGCGGCAGCAGCACGCTGCGGTACACCAGCAGCAGGATCACCAGCACGACGCCCAGGGCGACGAGGACCAGCAGGGTGTCGATGCCGGCGAACGCGTCGGACAGGTCCGCCTGGGTGGCGGCCGGACCGCCCACCTGGACGCTCGTCCCCGGCACCTGCGCCGCGGCGTCCCGGATCTGGTCCACGACGGGGCCGATCTCCTCGCCGACATCCGATTGGACCTGCACCACGCCGCTCAGCGCCTGGCCGTCCTCCGAGGGGATGGCCGGGGTCGGGGTGTCGGCGATGAACGGCGCGCCGGCCAGGGACTGCAGCGCCTGCCCCGCCGCCTCCCGCTGGTCGGGGGTGACCCGGCCGTCGCGGGCCTCCCAGACGACGATCGCGGGGATCGTCTGGTCCTGCTCGAACGCGGCCTGCTGCTCGACCGCCCGCGTCGACTCGGCGCTGCTCGGCAGGAACGACGCCTGCTCGTTGGTCGTGACCTCGCCGAGCTTGCCCGCGTACGGGCCGAGCACGCCGCCGATGGCGAGCCAGATGACGACCAGGACTGCCGGAATGATCCAGCGGACGGCTCGTGGTGCAGACATGCGGTCCCTTGCATGGAGTGGGGTGGAGTTGCCATCCAGATCTTCCCGCCCCCCCGGCCTGAAACCTGCGACGGCCGCCCCCGCGGGCGGGGGCGGCCGTCGCCGTCTTGACTCTTCCGAGGTGGTTCAGTGGCGTGCGCCCGCCGTCTCGATGATGGCCAGCGCCCGGTCGAGCGACAGGACGTCGGCGTACTTCGCCTCCAGGTCGAGCAGGTTGGCCTCGTGCAGGCGGCGGTCGCGGTCGCCGCACGCCTCGTCCACCACCAGGGGCCGGAACCCGTGCTGGAGGGCGTCGGTCGCGGTCGCGCGGATGCAGCCGCTCGTCGTGAGCCCGCAGATCAGCAGCGTGTCGATGCCGGCCGCGGTCAGCGTCGCCGCCAGCGACGTGCCGTGGAACGCGCTCGCGTACTGCTTGGTGACCACGGTCTCGCCCGGCGCGGGGTCGGTCCCCTCGGCGAAGCCGCCGAGGGGGCCGCCCTCCTCGAACACGCGCAGCGCGGGGACCTTCCGGGCGAACAGCCCGCCGTCGGCGCCCCCGGGCTGCAGGACCACCCGGGTGTGCAGCACCGGCAGCCCGGCCGTCCGCGCCGCCTCCAGCAGCGTGATGGACGCCGCCACCGCGCCCTCGACCGGGGCGCGCAGCGGGGACCCGTCCACCAGGTAGGCGCGGGCGAGGTCGACCGCGAGCACCGCCGGTGAGGTGCCGCAGCCGAGGCTCGCGCCGAAGCCGGAGTCCCGGTAGTCCGCGGCGAGGTCGCGCACCGGCCCGTGTTGCGGCCCGTGTTGCGGCGCGTGTCCCGGCCCGTGCTGAGGCTCGCCGCCGCTCATTGCCGGCCCTGCAGCGCGGCGGCCGAGCGGACGTCCACCGGCGGGCGGGGCGCGGGCAGCCCGGTCTCCTCCTCGCACCGGTCGAGGATCTCCGCGAGCGGCGGGCCCATGTCGAACACGGGGACCTCGCCGCGCGCGGCGTTCATGTCCGCCCGCAGCCGTTCGGTCGCCGCCTCGTCCAGGGTGCCGTCCGCGGTGCAGACGACGCCGTAGTCGCGGGCGCCCTCGGCCGTCACCAGCCCGCGCTGGACCTCCAGCGCGACCAGGTCGGCGGGACGCTGCAGCGGGTCGCCCCACCCGCCGCCGCCCCACGTGACGAAGTGGAGCACGTCGCCGGGCCCCACCGGGACGTCATGGATCTTGCTGGGCAGGATCTCGCGGGTGCCGTCCGCCCGGTCGATCCACTTGCGGCCCCGGTCCCCCGGCCGCCCGCCGTTCACGCCCCACGGGTAGGTGAGCCAGCGGTCGTCGTGGATCGCGATCGTGCCCGGCTCCTCGAAGCAGTACGCGACGTCCACGCCGTTGCCGCCGCGGTGCAGGCCCGCGCCGCCCGAGTCGGCGATCGTCTCCCACCGCTCGATGCGCAGCGGGTAGTACGACTCCAGGTACTCGCAGGGGATGTTGCGGAACGACGGCCACAGCGAGTGCCCGTCCGGGCCGTCCCCGACCGGGCGCCCCGGCACCCCGCCGAACCCGATCGAGTAGAGCTGGAACCACTCGCCCTCGCGCGGCCCCGACGTGTAGTGGCCGGAGTACATGAAGTGCGGTGAGGACGAGAACCCGGCCGCGTTCAGGATCTCCGGGTTCGTCTGCCCGAGCAGCCCGCCGAACAGGTCGAACACCCGGCCGATGCCGTGGTTGCGGGCGTTCAGCGCGGCGGGGTGGCGCGGCTTCCAGAACGAGTCCTCGGGGATCGTCACGTCGATCAGCGGGTAGAAGCCGTCGTTCCAGAGGATCTGCGGGTCGGCCACCGTGATCACGTAGATGCCGAAGAACATCCGGACGAGGTTCTCGTTGATGAAGTAGTTGATCGGCCCCACCGCCTGCGGCGCGGCGTGCGAGAAGTCCAGATGGATCTTCTCGCCGTGCCGGGTGAGGGAGATCTTCAGCTCGTACGGGCCGTAGCCGCAGCCGTCGTCGCAGATGTAGTCGGCGAACTCCAGCGTCTGCCCGTCCTCGAACAGCGTCGCCAGCAGGACCTTCATGGCCTTGTAGTTGCGGTCGAGCAGGTTGTCCAGCGCGGACAGGTACGTCTCGACGCCGAACCGGTCGCACAGCTCGGTCACCCGCCGCGCCGCCGTGGTGCAGGCGGCGACGAGGCCGTTCAGGTCGGCGCGGTTCCACTCGGGCATCCGCACCTGGTTGAGGATGATGCCGAGCGCCGCCTCGTTCAGCACCCCGCCCTCGTACAGCTTGAACGGCGGGACGATCACGCCTTCCTCGTAGATCGTCCGGGCGTCGGCGGGCATCGAGGACGGCGTCTTGCCGCCGACGTCCGACATGTGGCCGAACATCGACGCCCAGCCGACCAGCCGGCCGTCGTGGAAGATCGGCACCACCAGCAGCCAGTCGTTGGCGTGGCTGATCGCCGCGCCGCACGCGTACGGGTCGGACGTCATCAGGATGTCGCCCTCGCCGATCGTGCCGTCGAAGTTCGCGAGGAAGTCCGGCACCGACAGCCCGAACTGGCCGACGACCATCTTGCCGTCCGGGTCGGCGATCAGCGGGAACTCGTCGTGCTGCTCGCGGATCCCCGGCGACAGCGCGGTGCGGAACAGCACCTCGTCCATCTCGTACCGCGCGTTGCGCAGCGCGTTCTCGATGATGTCGAGCGTCACCGGGTCGATGTCCACCCGGCCGACCGGCTCGGTGTTGGTCTGCAGGATCTCGGCCATCAGCTCTCCTCCGTCGGGCGGATCAGCAGGCTGCCGCTCGGGTGCACGGTCGCGGCGTGGCCGGGCAGCACGAGCGTGGTGGAGTCCATCTCGACCACGATGGCCGGCCCGGTCACCACGTCCCCGGCGAGCAGCCTGGAACGGTCGTAGATGTTCGCGGGACGGGTCTCGCCGTCCATCCACACCTCGGTCTCGCGGACCAGCGCGGCGGACGGGTCGCCGGTCCCCTCCGGCAGCGTGCGCCAGGCGACCTCCGGGCGGGGGCCGCTGACGGTGACGCGCAGGTTGATCACCTCGCGCTCGTTGTCGAGCAGGAAGGAGAACAGCCGCTTGTGCTCGGCGTCGAACGCGGCGCCCAGCTCGGCGAGCAGGTCGCCGTCCACGGCCGCGCGGTCCACCTCGACGGGGATCTCGAAGCCCTGCCCGTGGTAGCGCAGGTCGATCTGGTACGTCTGCGTCTGGACGTCGCGCGGCACGCCCTCCGCCTCCAGCCGCGCGGCGGCGGTGTCGGCCAGCTCCAGCAGCGCGGTGCGCAGCTCGGCGTCGTCCAGCTTGGAGAACTGCCGCACCATCGTGCGGGCGGCCTCGTCGCGGGGGCAGGTCGTCGCGTCCCCGTAGGCGCACAGCACGCCCGGCGACGGCGGGACGATCACCGGCCAGGAGCCGGTGAGCCGGCCGAGCGCGTTGGCGTGCAGCGGTCCGGCGCCGCCGAACGACATGAGCGCGAACTCGCGCGGGTCGAAGCCCTGCTGGACGCTGATCAGCCGCAGCGCGCCGAGCATGTTCTCGTTGACGATGTCGACGATGCCCGCCGCCGCGGCCTCCACGCTCGGCAGGCCCATCGCGTCGGCGACGCTCCGGACGGCCTTGCGGGCGGCCTCGGCGTCCAGCGAGATCTCCCCGCCGGCGAGGTCCTGCGGCAGGTGGCCGAGGACGACGTTGGCGTCGGTGACGGTCGGCTCGGTGCCGCCCGCCCCGTACGCGGCGGGGCCGGGGTCGGCGCCCGCCGACTGCGGGCCGACGCGCAGCGCCTTGGTCAGCTCGGGGACGTGCGCGATCGACCCGCCGCCCGCGCCGACCGAGCGGACGTCCACGCTCGTCGCCCGGACGGTCAGGTCCCCGACGCTCGTCTCCCGCCCGATCCGCGGCGCCCCGCCGAGGACGAGCGCCACGTCGGTGGACGTGCCGCCCATGTCGAAGGTGAGGAAGTTTTTGAACCCGGCCTGCTCGGCGAACCACACCGCGCCCGTCACGCCGCCGGCGGGGCCGGACAGCAGCAGCGACACCGGGTCCTCCGCTGCCTTGGCGGCCTTGGTCAGCCCGCCGTCGCTGCGCAGCACCGACAGCGGCGCGGTGATCCCGCTGCCGGTAAGGGAACGGTCCAAATTGCTGACGTACCGCGATACCTCCGGCTGCACGTAGCTGTTGGCAACCGTCGTGACCGTGCGCTCGTACTCCCGCATCTCCGGCAGGACGCGGCTGGACAGCGACACCGGCACGCCGGGCAGCTCCTCGGCGGCCAGCTCCGCGACCCGCCGCTCGTGGCCGTCGTCCGCGAACGAGTTGATCAGCGCGATCGTCAGCGCCTCGATCCCGGCGCCGGCGAGGCGGCGCAGCTCGGCGCGGGCGCGCTCCTCGTCCAGCGGGGCGACCTCCGAGCCGTCGGAGGCGATCCGGCCGGGGACCTCCACCGTGTGCTCCAGCCGCGCGAGCGGCTCGGGCTTCGGCCAGATGATCCAGCCGGCCAGCCCGCCCGGCACGTACGACCGGGCGATCTGCAGCACCTGCCGGAAGCCCTCGGTCGTCACCAGCCCGACCTTCGCGCCCTTCCCCTGGAGGATCGCGTTGGTCGCGACCGTGGTCCCGTGCAGGACGTGCGCGACCTCGGTCAGGTCGATCCCGGCGTCCTCGCACACCTTGCGGATTCCGTTGAGGACGCCCTGGGACTGGTCCTCCGGGGTGGACGAGGTCTTGGCCCGGTGGCTGACGCCGGTCTCCTCGTCCACGAGCAGCACGTCCGTGAACGTGCCTCCTACATCAACGCCTAGTCGATAGCCCATCTGTCCTCCCGGGTGTCGTCATTGACGGTCAGATGACTCCGCGCTCCGACAGCGCCGCCATCTCGGCCTCGTCCAGGTCCAGGAGGCCGCCGTAGACCTCCTGGTTGTGCTCGCCCAGTCCCGGGCCGGGGTGCCGGACCGCGCCGGGCGTCTCGCTGAGCTTGGGGAACGCGTTGTGCATCGGCAGTTCGCCGAAGTCGGGGTGGGTGAGCCGCACGATCGCGTCGCGGGCGGCGAAGTGCGGGTCCTCGAACATGTCCTTGGCGGTGTAGATCCGGCCCGCCGGGACGCCGCCCTCGTGCAGCAGCTCCAGCAGCTCGGCCGTCTCGAACCCGGCCGACCAGGCGGAGATGATGTCGTCCAGCTCGGCCATGTTCGCGCCGCGGGCGGCGTGCCCGGCGTAGCGCTCGTCGTCGCTCAGCTCCGGGCGGCCCATCGTCTTGGCGAGCCGGGCGAAGACGGTGTCCTGGTTCGCGGCGATCAGGATCATCTCGCCGGACGCGGTCGGGTAGACGTTGCTGGGCGACACGTTGGGCAGCACGGAGCCGGTGCGCTCCCGCTGGTAGCCCGCCACGGCCCACTCGGGCAGCAGCGACTCCATCATCGCCAGGACCGCCTCGTAGATGGCCGAGTCGACGATCTGGCCGCGTCCGGTGTTGGTGCGGTTGTGCACCGCGACCAGCGTGCCGATGGTGGCGAACACGGCGGCGAGCGAGTCGCCGAGCGAGATCCCGGCGCGCGACGGCGCGTTGCCCGGATCGCCGGTGACGTACCGGATGCCGCCCATCGCCTCGCCGATCGACCCGTACCCGGCGCGGGGCGAGTAGGGACCGGTCTGCCCGAAGCCGGACACCCGCACCAGGATCAGCCCGGGGTTGGCCTCGCGGAGGCTCTCGAAGTCCAGACCCCAGCGCTCCAGTGTCCCGGGGCGGAAGTTCTCCACGACGACGTCGGCCTCGGCGATGATCCGGCGCGCGAGGTCCTGCCCCTCTTCGGTGCGCAGGTTGCAGGTCACCGACTTCTTGTTGCGGGCGACGACCGGCCACCACAGCGACTTGCCGTGCGGCTTCTCCCGGCCCCACTGGCGCATCGGGTCGCCGGCGCCCGGCGACTCCAGCTTGATCACCTCGGCGCCGAAGTCGCCGAGGAGCTGCCCGCAGAACGGGCCGGCGAGCAACTGCCCCATCTCCACCACGCGCAGGTCGGAGAGCGGGCCTCGGGCGTCCTGGGCGGCGCCGTCTTCGATGGACATCTGGCGGGTCCTCGTTTCCGTGTTCAGTCGGTCGCGGGGGGCGTCGCTGCGCCACCCGGGGTCGTTGGGGAGGCGGCGCGGAGCAGCACCGCCTTCGCGGCCAGCACGTGCGCCCGCGTCACCGACTCGGCCCAGGTGCCGTCCCCGGCGCGCAGGGCGGCGACCAGCTCGCGGTGGTGGGCGCAGCTGCGGTCGAGGTCGCCGGGCGAGTAGCGGTGGAAGGTGCGCATGACCAGCGGGAGCTGGGTGACGCTGTTGAGCATCGACACCAGCCGGCCGCTGGCGGACGCGGTACGGACGATGCCGTGGAACTCGGCGTTCAGCTCGGCGACCCGGTCGAGGTCCTGCGCGCCGCCGGGTGCGCAGGCCCGCTCGATGAGCTCGCACAGCTCCGCCATGCGGGCGGTGTCCTTGGCCTCGATCCGGGTGGCGGCGCGGCGGGCGGCGGCGCCCTCCAGCAGCATCCGCAGCTCGTAGATCTCCTCCAGGTCCTCCGGCGACCAGTCCGGGACCCGCGCGCCGCGGTGCGGCAGGATCTCGACGAGCCCCTCGACCTCCAGACGGCGCAATGCCTCGCGCACCGGCGTGCGGCTGGAGCCGGTGGCCTCGGCCAGCTCCGCCTCGCCGAGCCGCGTGCCGGCGGGGTGGACGCCGTCCAGGATGTCGGCGCGCAGCCGCGTGTACACGCGGTCCACGGCTCGGGCCATCCGAACCTCCTCCCGAGGGTCGATTTGTATGCAACATAGACACACGAACCCGCTTGACACAAGGTGTGACCTGTGTAAATTCGACATAGCACCCACAGATTGCATACAAGGGGACCTTGATGGCGGAAGTCGAAGTGATCGAAGTCGGCCCCCGGGACGGGCTGCAGAACGAGGCCGCGATCCTCCCGGCCGCCGACAAGGTGCGGCTGATCGAACGCAGCATCGCCGCGGGGCTGCGCCGGATCGAGGCCGTCAGCTTCGTCAACCCCAAGCGGGTGCCGCAGATGGCCGACGCCGAGGAGGTCATGGCGGGCGTCCCCCGCGTCGAGGGGGTCAGCTACGCCGGGCTCGTCCTGAACCCGCGCGGCCTTGACCGCGCCCTGGCGACCGGCGTGGACGAGATCAACGTCGTCGTGGTCTCCACCGACGAGTTCAGCCGGCGCAACCAGGGCTGCACGGTCGAGGAGGGCCTCGCCAACTGGGCGACCATCGCCGGGCGGGCCCGCGAGGCCGGGCTGTACCGCTCGGTGACCCTCGCCGCCGCGTTCGGCTGCCCGTTCGAGGGCGAGGTCCCCGCCGACAAGGTCCTCGACCTCGTCCGGCGGATCGTCGAGAGCGAGCCGCCGGACGAGATCTGCATCGCCGACACGATCGGCGTGGGCGTCCCCGCCCAGGTCCGCACCCTCCTGCAGGGCGCCAGGGAGATCGCCCCGGACATCCCGCTGCGCTGCCACTTCCACAACACCCGCAACACCGGCTACGCCAACGCCATGGCGGCGCTCGACCACGGCGTAGGCGCCCTGGACGCGAGCACCGGCGGCTTCGGCGGCTGCCCCTTCGCCCCCGCCGCGACGGGCAACATAGCGACCGAGGACCTGGTCTACGCCCTGGACCGCACCGGCATCCCGACCGGCGTGGACATGACCACGGTGACCGAAACGGCCGCCTGGCTGTCCGACCGCCTGGACAGCCCGGTCCAGGCCCTCCTAGGCCGGGCGGGCCCCTTCCCCGGCTAGCGGGCCGTCAGAGGATGACGACCTCCAGGACGCGGGGGCCGTGCACGCCCTCGATGCGGTCGAGTTCGATGTCGCTGGTCGCCGACGGGCCGCTGACCCAGGTCAGCGGCCGGAACGGGTCGAGCAGGGCGAGGGCCTCGGGCACCGTGCCGACGATCTGCCCCGTACGCACGACGCACAGGTGCCTGTCAGGGACCAGGGTGAGCTCCCGGCGCCCCTGATCGGCGGAGGCGTCCAGGACGAGCGTGCCGGTGTCGGCGATCGCCACGGCACAGCCCGTGACGACGCCGTCCAGCGCGTCGAGGTCGGCGGTCGGCAGCGGCGGGTCGTCCAGGACCGCGTCCACGCCCGTGAGCCATTCCGGCGGCACTCCGGGCGGGGCCGCGACCCGGCCCGGCAGCAGTCCGGCGACCGGTACGCCGCGGTGCACGACCGCCCCGTAGTCGGCCAGCCGGTCGACGAGCAGATCGACCAGCGCATCGACCGGCGGACCGGCCGGCGGACCGGCCTCGCCCGGGGTGCCGGGCAGGGAGTGCCGGTAGTCGCGCGGAACGGGGACGTCCTCCGGCGCCTCGGTCTCCGGGACGTCGGCCAGCGCCGCGCGGACCCGGCCCAGGATCAGTTCCCGCGAGCTCATCGGTTGCGCCTCCACCAGTCGCGGAACGGCTCGCGCGGCGGCGCCGGCACGTCGCGGGTGTCGGTCCAGGCGGCGAGGGGGCCGGGCAGCCTGCGGGGCGGGCGCAGCCGTCCCGCGGCCCGCTGCCCCGCCGCCAGGAGGGCGGGCGACTCCAGGACGCGCCGTGCCGCGCCCATCGCCAGCCGCTCGCCCCGGTGCCCTCCCGAGGAGACGACCTTGGCGCGCAGGTCGAGCAGCACCTCCGGAATGTTGATCTCCACGGGGCAGGCGTCGTAGCACGCGCCGCAGAGCGTCGACGCGTAGGGCAGCGACTCCTCCAGCTCCGACGCCAGGCCGTTCAGCTGCGGGGTGAGGATGGCGCCGATCGGGCCCGGGTAGACCGAGCCGTAGGCGTGCCCGCCCGCCTGCTCGTACACCGGGCAGACGTTCAGGCACGCCGAGCAGCGGATGCAGCGGAGCGCCTGCCGCCCGACCTCGTCCGCGAGGACGTCGGTGCGGCCGTTGTCCAGCAGGACGAGATGGAACTCCTGGCCCTCGACCGCCCCCGTCCAGGTCGAGGTGTAAGGGTTCATCCGCTCGCCGGTGGAGGAGCGCGGCAGCGTCTGGAGGAAGACCTCCAGGTCCCGCCACGAAGGGACGATCTTCTCGATGCCGACCACGGAGATCAGGGTCTCCGGGAGGGTCAGGCACATCCGGCCGTTGCCCTCGGACTCCACCACCACCAGCGTCCCGGTGTCGGCGACGGCGAAGTTGGCGCCGGAGACCCCGACCTTGGCGGACAGGAACCGCTCCCGCAGGTGCAGCCGGGCGGCCTCGGCGAGCGCGGCCGGGTCGTCGGTGAGGCCGTCCGGCGCGGGCCGGCCCCGGCCCGCCATCGCCCGCGCGAAGATCTCCCGGATCTCGGCGCGGTTGCGGTGGACGGCCGGGACGAGGATGTGCGACGGCCGGTCCTCGCCGAGCTGGACGATCAGCTCGGCGAGGTCGGTCTCGTAGGCGGTGATCCCCGCGCGCTCCAGCGCCTCGTTGAGCCCGATCTCCTGGGTGGCCATCGACTTGACCTTCACCACCTCGGTCTCGCCGGTGGCGCGCACCAGATCGGTGACGATCCGGTTGGCCTCGGCGGCGTCGGCGGCCCAGTGGACGTGCCCGCCCGCGCGGGTGACCGACTCCTCCAGGCGCTCCAGGTAGACGTCCAGGTGCCGCAGCACCCGGTTCTTGATCGCGGCGCCCGCGGCGCGGAGCCGGTCCCAGTCCGGCTGCTCGGCGACCGCGGCGGCGCGCTTGCCGCGGATCGTCCGGGTCGCGTGCCGCAGGTTGCGCCGGAGCCGGGCGTCGTCCACCGCCCGCGCCGACGCGGCCGGGAAGGCCGGCATCCCGACGAACGTGCCGCTCATGCGGGGTCCCCTTCGGTCGAGGCGAGGATCTGCGCCAGGTGCATCGTCCGCACCCCGGCGCGCTGGCGGCGCAGCGTCCCGCCGATGTGCATCAGGCAGGAGTTGTCGGCGGCGCACAGCACCTCCGCGCCGGTGCCGAGCACGTGCCGGACCTTGCCGGTGCACATCGCGGCCGACACCGCCGGGTTCTTCAGCGCGAACGTCCCGCCGAAGCCGCAGCACTCCTCGGCCTCCTCCAGCGGGACGAGCGTCAGCCCGCGCACCGCCGCGAGCAGCCGTTCCGGCCGTGACCCGACCCGCAGGGAACGCAGCGAATGGCAGGTCGGGTGGTAGGTGACCGTGTGCGGGAAGTAGGCGCCCACGTCGACCGTGCCGAGCACGTCGACCAGGAACTCCGACAGCTCGTACACGCCGTCCGGCGGCGCCGCCCCCAGCACCGGGTACCACTCGCGGACCATGGCGGCGCAGGACCCCGACGGCACCACCACCGCGTCGTGGCCGGCGAAGACCTCGCCGAAGCGGCGGGCGAGCGGCGCGGCGTCGCGGCGGTGGCCGGTGTTGAAGTGCATCTGCCCGCAGCAGGTCTGGGCGGCGGGGAAGTCCACCGTGCAGCCGAGCCGCTCCAGCAGCCGGACCACGGCCCGCGCGGTGCCGGGGAACAGGGTGTCGTTGACGCAGGTCGCGAACAGCGCGACGCGCATGGTCACCTCCCGATGCCGTAGACGCGGCGTGCGGTGCCGCCGAGGACCTCGGCGCGCTCGGCCTCGGGAAGACGGGCCACGGCGGCGCGCACGAGCCCGGTCACCTCGCCGAACGCGGCGGCCAGCGTGCAGACCGGCCAGTCCGACCCGTACATCACCCGGTGCGGGCCGAACGCGTCGAGGACGTGCCGCGCGTACGGCGGGACGTCCTCGGCCCAGCGGCCCGGCGCCGCCTCCGTGACGAGGCCGGACAGCTTGGCGGTGACGTTCGGCAGCGCCGCCAGCGCGGTGATCCAGGACGCCCACGGCTCCCGGACGCCGCCCGCGATGTCCGGTTTACCGGCGTGGTCGAGGACGAACGGCACCTCGGGCAGGGAGCGCGCGGTCGCCAGCGCCGCGTCCGCCTGCTCGGGCTTGACGAGGACGTCGTACACCAGCCCGGCCTCCCCCACGGCCCGCAGGCCGCGCCGGACGTCGTCGCGCAGCAGCCAGCGCGGATCGGGCTCGTCCTCCACCTGGTGCCGGATGCCCACCAGCGGCCCCGCGCTGAGTCGCGCCAGTGTCTCGGCCACGTCGGGTGCGGTGAGGTCGACCCAGCCGACGACCCCGACGACCGGTCCGGGACCCTGCGCCACCGCGAGCAGCTCCCGGGTCTCCTCGATGCTGGAGAGGGACTGCACGACGATCGAACCGGTCACGCCGTCCGGCCCGGCCGCCTGTTCGTAGCGGGCGAGGTCGAACCTGCCGCGGATGGGGTCGGCCCAGGGGCCGTCCATCCACACCTGGTCGCGGACGGCGGTGTCCCAGAGGTGGTGATGCGCGTCGAACATCCGGGGCTCCCTCACGATGGAACGGGTACGGCGGCGTCCAGCAGGCCGGCGGCGCGCAGGTCGTCCCAGAGCGCCGTCGGGACGTCCCGCTCGAACATGGCCGCGTTGCGGTCGGCCTCGTCGGGCGTGCGGCAGCCGACCAGGACGCTCGCCACGGCCGGATGCCCGAGGGGGAAGCGCAGCGCGGCGGCGGCCAGCGGCACCCCGTGCGCCTCGCAGACGCGGCGCATCCGGGCGACCCGCTCCCGCAGCCCGGCGGGGGCGGGCCGGTAGTCGTAGGTCGTGCCGCCGGCCAGCAGGCCGGAGTTGTAGACCCCGCCGGCCACGACGGAGGTGCCGCGTTCCGCGCAGGCGGGCAGCAGTTCCGCGAGCGCCGACTGGTCGAGCAGCGAGTACCGGCCAGCGCACAGCACCACGTCCAGGTCCAGCCGCCGGACGAACCGCGCCGGCATCGCCGCCTGGTTCATGCCCACGCCGACGGCGCCGACGACGCCCTCGTCCCGGAGCTTCGCGAGCGCCGGGAACGCCTCGGCGTAGACCTGCTCCTCGTGCTCGTCCGGGTCGTGCAGGTAGAGGACGTCGACCCGGTCGAGCCCGAGCCTGTCCAGCGATTCCTCCAGGGACCGGCGGATCCCGTCGCCGCTGAAGTCCCAGACCCGCCTGACCGGCGGCTCGCCGGGGAACCCCGCGTCGTCCGGCCGCTGCCCGGTGGCGGCCGGGCGCAGCAGCCGCCCGGCCTTCGTCGAGATCGTGTACGACTCGCGCGGCTCGTCCCGGAGCACGGCGCCGAGCCGCCGCTCGGCCGTGCCCGCCCCGTAGTGCGGCGCGGTGTCGAGATACCGCATCCCCCGGTCGAGGGCCCGCCGGACGGTCCCGGCGGCGCCCTCGTCCGGCACCGGGGCGTACAGGCCCCCGATGGCGGCGCTGCCGAACGACAGCGCCGTCACCCGCACCGCCGACCGCCCGAGCGGGCGCCGGTCCTGCGTCCGCACCGCCGTCACTCCTGCGCCTGCCCGGAGGTCACCCGCGAGATGACCAGCGCCACGAGGATGATCCCGCCGTAGATGGCCTGCTTCCAGAACGAGGCGACCTGCGCGAGCGTCAGCAGGTTGTCGACGACCCCGAGCAGCAGCACGCCGGTGAGCGCGCCGGTCATCGTGCCGGACCCGCCGGTCATCGAGATCCCGCCGATGACGGCCGCGGCCATCACCGTGAAGATCATGTTCTGCCCCTGGCCGGCGTTGATCGCGCCGACGTACCCGGTCAGCACCAGCCCGCCCGCGGCGGACAGCAGTCCGGCGACGACGTAGGCCGAGAAGATCACCCGCTCCACCCGGATGCCCGCCGCGCGGGCCGCCTCCGCGTTGCCGCCCACCGCGTACAGCGCCCGGCCCAGCCGGTGGTAGCGCAGCACGAACCCGGCGACGGCGAAGCAGCCGGCGGCGAGCCACACCGACAGCGGCAGCTTCAGGAACGTGGTGGTCGAGATCGCGAAGAACGCGTCGGGCATGTCGAACAGCGTCTTGCCCTCGGTGGCGCCGGTCAGCAGGCCGCGCAGCACGATGAGCATCGCGAGCGACACGATGAACGAGTTGAGCCGCAGCTTCACCGACAGGAACCCGTTGAACGCGCCGACCAGCCCGCCCACGAGGAAGATCGCGGCGATCCCCGCGAACGCCGGCAGCTCGGTGCCGAACCCGGCGGACGCGGCGGGGATGACCAGCAGCGCGCCGAGGCCCGGGGCGATGCCGACCGTCGACTCCAGCGACAGGTCGATCTTGCCGGTGATCAGGATCAGCGACGCGCCGAGCACCACCAGCGCGAGCGCGGCGGAGGCGCCCAGGATGCTGATGATGTTGCGCTCGGTGAGGAAGCTGTCGTTGACCACGGCGCCCAGCACGACCAGCGCGATGAGCGCCGGCACCAGCGCGAACTCGCGCAGCCCGCGCAGCGCCGGGGGCGGCCCGGACCGCGGAGCGGTGGCGGGCCGGGGCTCGGCCACGGTGTCCGTCATTGGGAGACCCCCTCGATCGATGCGACCATCTCGTGGTCGCTCCAGCCCGCCGCGTGCTCGGCGGTGACGCGGCCGTGGAAGAAGACCAGCACCCGGTCGCAGGGGCGCAGGTCGTCCAGTTCGTCGGAAATGATGATCACCGAGGTGCCGCGCTCGCGGATCTCGTCCACCACGCCCAGCAGCGCCTCCTTGGACTTCACGTCCACCCCGGCGGTCGGGTTGATCAGGATCAGCAGCCGGGGGTCGACGGCCAGCGCGCGGGCCAGCACGACCTTCTGCTGGTTGCCGCCGGACAGGCCGTTCACCGGCTGCTCGGGACCGGTGGTCTTGATGTCCAGCTCACGGATCGCGGCGGACGCGGCGGCCCGCATCCGGCGCGGCCCGATCACCCCGAGCGGGCCGAGGTCGCGGATCCCGTCCCGGTCCCCCGTCCCGCGGCCGCCGAGACTCGCGGCCGTCATGGTGGCGTTCTCCCCCACCGACAGCCCGGCCACCAGGCCCTGGGCGTGCCGGTCGCGCGGGACGAACCCGACCCCGGCCGCCATCGCGCGGCGGACGTCCCCGAACGGCAGCGCCGCCCCGTCCAGGGTCGCGGTCCCCGACTCCGGCCGGCGCAGCCCGGCCAGCGTCTCGGCCAGCTCGATCTTGCCGCCCGCGCTGGATCCGGCCAGCCCGACGACCTCCCCGCGCCGCACCGTGAACCGGACGTTTTCGTAGGTGCCGTCCCCGGCGGTCAGCCCGTCCACCTCCAGCCGGACGGGCGCCTGCACCGGCTGGCGGTGCCCGGTGCTGCGGCCGAGCTCGGCGGCCTCTCCGGTCATCGCCTCGACGAGCGCGGCGCGGGGCAGCTCCGCGACCGGCCGGGTCGTGATCCAGCGGGCGTCGCGGAACACCGTGACGGTCTGGCAGACCTCGTACACCTCCTGGAGGTGGTGGGAGATGAACAGGAACGTCACCCCCGCCTCCTGGAGTTCGCGCATCCGCGTGAACAGCCGCTCGATCTCGGCGTTGTCGAGCTGCGCGGTGGGCTCGTCCAGGATGATGAACCTGGCGCCGAACGACAGCGCGCGGGCGATCTCCACGAACTGCCGGTCCTGGACGGTCAGGTCCCCGGCCGCCGCGGCCGGGTCCACCCGGATGTCCCAGGTCTCCAGCAGGTCCCGCGCCTCGCGCCGCATCCGCGCCCAGCCGATCACTCCGCCGCGGCCGGGCTGCCGGTTGAGGAACAGGTTCTCCGCCACCGTCAGCCCGGGGATGATCGTCGACTTCTGGTAGACGCAGGCCACCCTCGACTGCCAGGCGCCCCGGTCTCCGGGGGCGGGCGCGGGTTGCCCGTCGAACCGGATCTCGCCGGTGTCCGGCGGGAAGATTCCGGTGAGGACGTTGACGAGCGTGGACTTGCCGGCGCCGTTGCGTCCCACCAGCGCGTGCGACTCGCCCGGCAGGACCGCCAGGCGGGCGTCGGCCAGCGCGACCGTCGACCCGAACCGCTTGCTCACCCCGATCGCCTCGGCGAGCGGCGGGACCGCACCCGGGGTGCGGTCCCGCCCGGCGCCGGCCGTCATTCGCCGCCCACCGTGTTGCCCCACAGCTCCTTGTCGTCGACGTTCTCCTTGGTGACCAGCGGAGCCGGGAGCTGGTCCTCCAGCATGCCGTTGGGCAGCTTGACGATCGTGCTGCCGTGGTCGGTCGGGCCGGGCTCGAACGTCTTACCGGCCATCGCCTGCTTGATGTAGTACAGGCCCCACTTCGCGTAGGCGTCGGCGGGCTGCGACACGGTCGCGTCGATCTCGCCCTTGCGGATCGCCTCGAACTCCTGCGGGATCCCGTCGTTGGAGACGATCGCGATGTGCTTGGGGTCGCCGGCCTTGAACAGCATGTTCTTGCTCTTGAGCGCCTGCAGGGTCGGCGCGAGGTAGACCCCGCCGGCCTGCATGTAGATGCCCTTGAGGTCGGGGTTGGCGTTGAGCAGGCTGTCCAGCCCGGACGCGGCCTTCTCGGCCTTCCACTCGGCCGGGATCTCCAGCACCTTGACGTCCGGGTACTTCGTCTTCATGCAGGACCGGAACGCCTCCGAGCGCTCCCGTCCGTTCACCGACGCCAGGTCGCCCTGGATCTGCACCACCTTGCCGGACTTGATCTCGTCGCCGAGGTAGGTGCACGCCTTCTCGCCGTACGCGACGTTGTTCGCCCGCACCACCATCGCGACCTTCCCCTTCTCGGGGGCGACGTCCACGGCCACGACCGGGACGCCCTTGCGCTCGGCCTGGTTGAGGCCCGCCACGATCGCCGCGCTGTCCAGCGGCGCGACGACCAGCCCGGCGACGTTCTGGTTCAGCATGTTGTTGATGTCGGTGATCTGCTGCGTCGGGTCGGAGTTGGAGTTGACCGTGGGCAGTGTCTCCACACCCTGCTCCTCGGCCATCTGCGGGACGTAGTTGTTGTACGCCTGCCAGAACGGCGAGGTCAGCAGCGGTAGGCCGACGCCCACCTTGCCGTCCTTGGCGCCCCCGCCGTCGCCGGCCGCGCCGCCGCTGTCGGTGGTGCTGCCGCAGCCGGCGAGCACGACGGCCGACACCGTCGCCGCGGCCGCGGTCAGGATCTTGGTGCGGATCTTCATGGATTCCTCCTCGGAACCTTCACCGTCGGGTCGTCCCGGCCGGCGGGGTGGTGCCGGCGCTCTGCCGTGCGTCTTGCGTGGGGTGGGTGCGGGGCCGCGTGCGCAGGCCCTGCATGCCGCCGTCCACCGCGAGCACCGCCCCTGTCGTGGCGCTCGCGAGCGGAGAGGCGAGGTAGGCGATCGCGGCGGCGACCTCGTCGGCCGTGACGAGGCGGCCGGCCGGCTGGCGGGCGGCGAGGGCCGCGCGTTCGGCCTCGGGATCGGCGGCCGCCGCCAGCAGCCGCCCGATCCAGGGCGTCTCGGCCGTTCCGGGGTTCACGCAGTTCACCCGGATGCCCTCGGGCAGGTGGTCCGCGGCCATCGCCAGGGTAAGCGACTGCACGGCGCCCTTCGCCGCGGAGTACAGCGCGCGGTCGGGCAGGCCGGCGGTGGCCGCGATCGAGCAGGTGTTGACGATCGCCGCGTGCCGCGACTCGCGCAGGTGCGGCAGCGCGGCGCGGGCGACCCGGACCATGCCGAGCACGTTGACGTCGAAGACCCGGCGCCACTCCTCGTCGTCGTTGTCCTCCACGGTCCCCTGGGCCCCGATGCCGGCGTTGTTGACCAGCACGTCCAGGCCGCCGAGGCGGTCGGCCGCGGCACGGACGGCGGCGCGCACCGAGGCGTCGTCGGTCACGTCGGCGGTGACCGTGGCCAGCGGCCCGGGGGCGGGGTTCACGTCCAGGCAGACGGCCGCGGCGCCGCGGCCGGCCAGCAGCCGCGCGGTGGCCAGCCCGATGCCGGACGCCCCGCCGGTCACCAGGACCCTGATCCCGTCGAACTCCATCAGATCCTCCATGCCTCGCCGCCGGGGAACGCGTAGGCGGCCAGGCTCTCCGCCCGCATCTCCGTGGACATGCCGGGGGCGCGCGGCGCGGCGTACCGGCCGTCCACGATCCGTACCGGGTCGCGGAAGTGTTCGTGCAGGTGGTCGACGTACTCGATCACCCGGTTCTCGGTCGTGCCGCTCACCGCGACGTAGTCGAACATCGACAGGTGCTGGACGGCCTCGCACAGCCCCACCCCGCCCGCGTGCGGGCAGACCGGGACCCCGTAGGCGGCGGCCAGCAGCAGGATCGCGATGTTCTCGGTGACGCCCGCTACGCGGCAGGCGTCGATCTGCAGCACGTCCACCGCGCCGGCCTGGAGCATCTGCTTGGCCATCACGCGGTTGGCGAGGTGCTCGCCGGTGGCGACCTTGACCGGCGCCACCCCGCGCCGGACGGCGGCGTGCCCGAGCACGTCGTCGGGGCTCGTGGGCTCCTCCACCCAGTACGGGTCGTAGGGCCGCAGCTCGGAGACCCACTCGATGGCGGCGCCGACGTCCCACCGCTGGTTGGCGTCGATCGCGATGCGCACGTCCGGGCCGACGGCCTCCCGGGCCAGCCGCATCCGGCGCACGTCGTCGGCGAGGTCGGCGCCCACCTTGAGCTTGATCTGGGTGAACCCGTCCGCGACGGCCTCGCGGGCCAGCCGGACGAGCTTGTCGTCGGCGTAGCCGAGCCAGCCGGGCGTCGTCGTGTACGCCGGGTAGCCGCGTTCGAGCAGCTCCGCCGTGCGTGCGGCGCGGCCGGGGACGGCGTCCTGGAGCATGTCCAGGGCGCGCCGCGGGGTGAGCGCGTCGGAGAGGTAGCGCCAGTCGGCGAGGTCGACGATCTGCGCCGGCGCCATCTCGGCGAGCAGCCGCCAGACCGGCTTGCCCGCGGCCTTGCCCAGCAGGTCGAACGCCGCGTTGATGATCGCGCCGGCGGCCATGTGGACGGCGCCCTTCTCGGGGCCGAGCCAGCGCAGCTGGGAGTCGTGCAGCAGCCGCGCGGTGAAGCCGCCGGCGTCGTCCGGGTCCAGCTCGGCGCCCTCGACGAGCGGCGCGTGCGCCTCGATCGCGGCGGCGCAGACCTCGTTGCCGCGGCCGATGGTGAAGCAGAAGCCGTGGCCTTCGAGGCCATCGTCGGTGCGCAGCACGACGTAGGCGGCGGAGTAGTCGGGGTCGGGGTTCATGGCGTCCGAGCCGTCCAGGTCCCGCGAGGTGGGGAAGCGGACGTCGCGGGTCTCCAGCGAGACGATCTTCATGTCGCGGCCCCGTGCCCGCGCACGGCCTGGCGCTGCCGGCCGAGGCCGGCGATCTCGACCTCCATGACGTCGCCGGCCCGCAGGTAGGGCTCGTCCGGGCGGCCCAGCGCGACGCCCGCCGGTGTACCGGTGTTGATCACGTCGCCGGGTTCCAGGACCATGAACCGGCTCAGGTACCAGATCACGTGGTCGACACCGAAGATCATGTTCCGGGTGGAGCCGTCCTGCCGGAGTTCGCCGTTCACCCGGAGCCGCAGCGCGAGGTCCTGCGGTTCGGGGACCTCGTCGGCCGTCACCAGGTAGGGCCCGAGCGGGTTGAAGGTCTCGCAGGACTTGCCCTTGTCCCAGGTGCCGCCCCGCTCAAGCTGGTACTCCCGCTCGGAGACGTCGTTGCTGATCGCGTATCCGGCGATCAGCTCCCGGGCCTGCTCGGGCGAGTCCAGGTAGCGGGCGCGGCCGCCCATGACGACGGCGAGCTCGACCTCGTAGTCGGTCTTGACGCTGCCGGGCGGGACGAGCACGTGGTCGTCCGGTCCGACGACGGTGTTCGGGGCCTTCATGAAGACGACGGGCTCGGCCGGGATGGCGGCCCCGGTCTCCTCGGCGTGGTCGCGGTAGTTGAGGCCGATGCACACGACCTTGCCGGGGCGCGCCACGGGCGCGCCGATCCTGGCGGAGGCGTCCAGCGGCGGCAGCGCTCCCGCCTCCAGGGCGGCGCGGGCGCGGTCCAGGCCCCCGGAGAGGAAGGCGCCGTCGATGTCGGCCGTGATCGCCGACAGATCCCTCGGCGTGCCGTCCCCGGCCAGCACGGCCGGTCGTTCGGCGCCCGGCGGCCCCACGCGCAGCAGCTTCACTCTTCCGTTCCCCCTTGTCCCTCAGCGGCAGCCCAAGTCATCGGACCACTTGGGAAGACATCAGACCACTCACCCCGTATGCCCAGGCAAGTCCCGTAACTAAGTCGTTATGTGGCAGAATAGATCTGACCACTTGCGAATGGTCGGATGAGTTGCCGGGCGGATGAGACGATGTCCACCGGCAGATGGAGGGGATGCGTGAGCGACGACAGCACGTCCAGGACGACCGTCACCGACCGGGCGATCGAGCAGATCAAGGCCAAACTCGCCCTCGGCGAGCTGGTCCCCGGGCAGCGGTTGCCCACCGAGCGCGAACTGGCCGCCGAGCTGGGGCTGTCGCGCAGCTCCATGCGGGAGGCCATCCGGGCGCTGACGGTCCTCGGCCTCCTGGAGGCCCGGCACGGCGCCGGCGTCTACGTGACCCGGCTGGAGGCGAGCGACCTGCTGGAGACCTTCGGCGCGGTCGCGGAGGTCTCCCGGGGCGAGACGCTGCTGAACCTCGTCCAGGTCCGCAAGATCCTGGAGCCCGCCGCCGCCGTCACGGCCGCCGCGCGCATCACCGACGAGGACCTCGCCGCGCTGCGCGCCGAGATGCGCGCGATGGAGCGCGGCACCACCTCCGAGGAGATCGTCGAGCACGACATGGAGTTCCACCGGATCATCAACGAGGCGGCCGGGAACCCCGTGCTCGCCGCCATCCTCGCCGGACTGAACAGCCGCACCTTCCGCGCCCGCGTCTGGCGCGGGTACCAGGAGGAGAACGTCTTCACCCGGACGTTCACCGAGCACGAGGCCATCTACCGCGCGCTCAGCGAGCGCGACCCGGAGGGCGCGCGGATCGCGGCGGCCGTGCACATCGGCGCGGTGGAGTCCTGGGTCGGCAGCCGGCCGGCCGAGGAGGACTGATGCGCGTCGCCCTGCACACCCGGCTGAAGCCGGGCACGGAAGCGGAGTACGAGCGGGCCCACACCGAGGTCCCGCGCGAGCTGACCGACGCGATCCGGGCGGCCGGCGTCCGCGAGTGGACGATCTGGCGCAGCGGCCTGGACCTGTTCCACGTGATCGACTGCGCCGACTACGCCGCCGTGCTCGCCGCCCTGGAGGACCTCCCGGTCAACGTCGCTTGGCAGGCCCGCATGGCCGGGTACCTGGACGTCCCGCACGACTACTCCGCCGCCGGAACCGCCCAGGGCCTCCCGGAGGTCTGGCGCCTGCCCTGAGCCGCCCGGCCGGCTCGCTTCCAGATCGCTCGCGAAAGGAACGGAATGGCTCGGTCGTGGTGGGGATGGGGCAACGTCGAGGACGCGGTGCGGGGCAAGGAGCTGGACGCCCTGCTCTCCCGGGTGCGGGCGCTGACGTCCGGCGAGCTGACCGGCCACGAGCCGCCGAGCGTCGCGTCGCTCGGTCTGCCCGCGCCGCGCGTGTCCCCGCCGGACGCGCTCGCCGGGCTGTGCTCCGCCGGCCCGGCCGACCGCGCCGCCCACGCGCACGGCAAGGCGTTCCGTGATGTGGTGCGCAACCTGCACGGCGAGCTGCGGCACGTCCCCGACCTCGTCGCCCGGCCCCGCGACGAGCGGGACCTGGCCGACCTGCTCGACTGGTGCGCCCGCGACGGGATCGCCGTGATCCCGTACGGCGGCGGCAGCTCCGTGGTCGGCGGCGTCGAACCCCGGTTCGACGACCGCCCCGCGGTGACCGTGGACTTGGAGCGCCTCGACCGGGTCTTGGAGATCGACCCGGTGAGCCGCGCCGCGCGCATCCAGGCCGGCGTGTACGGCCCGCACCTGGAGGAGCAGCTCAGGCCGGAGGGGCTGACCCTGCGGCACTTCCCGCAGTCGTTCGAGTTCTCCACGCTGGGCGGCTGGCTGGCGACGCGCTCCGGCGGCCACTACGCCACCCTCTACACCCACATCGACGACCTGGTCGAGTCGATGCGCGTGGTCACCCCGACCGGGACCGCCGAGTCGCGGCGGCTGCCCGGCTCCGGCGCGGGGCCGTCCCCCGACCGGCTCTTCCTCGGCAGCGAGGGCGCCCTCGGCATCATCACCGAGGCGTGGATGCGGGTGCAGGAGCGTCCGCGGTGGCGGGCCAAGGCGTCCGTGCGCTTCGCCGATTACACCGCCGCCGTGGCGGCGACCCGCGCGGTCGCGCAGAGCGGGCTGCATCCGGCGAACTGCCGGCTGCTGGACGCCGCCGAAGCGCTGGTCAACACGGGCGTCAGTGTGGCCGGCGGGGTGCTGCTGCTCGCGTTCGAGTCGGCCGACCACCCCGTCCAGGCGTCGCTGGACCGGGCGCTCGAACTGTGCCGCGACCACGGCGGCGAGGTCCGCGACGAGTCCGGCGGAGAGGGTACGGGGGATGCCTGGCGGTCGTCGTTCCTGCGGATGCCCTACCAGCGGGACGCGCTGGCCCGGCACGCGGCGATCGCCGAGACGTTCGAGACGGCCTGCACCTGGGACCGGTTCGCGGAGCTGCACGCCGCCGTCACCGAGGCGGCGCGGCGGGCGATCGGCGAGGTCACGGGCGGCGGTGTCGTGACGTGTCGGTTCACCCACGTCTACCCGGACGGCCCGGCCCCGTACTTCGGCGTCTACGCGCCCGGCCGCTGGGACGGCATGGTCGCCCAGTGGGACGAGATCAAGGCCGCCGTGTCCGAGGCGCTCGCGGCGAGCGGCGGCACGATCACCCACCACCACGCGGTCGGCCGCGACCACCGCCCCTGGTACGACCGCCAGCGCCCCGACCCGTTCGCCGCCGCCCTGACCGCCGCGAAGTCCGCCCTGGACCCCGCCGGCATCCTCAACCCCGGCGTCCTCGTCCCCTAGTCGACGGCGCGTGCCGCGCGGTGGGCGGCCATGCGGACGGGGGCGTTCGCGGTGCCGTACCCCTGGTAGCCGGGAGAGCGCTGGACGAACTCGAAGAAGACCCGCGACCCCAGGATCTCGGTGCAGAGGTGGAAGTACTCGGCGTCGCCGTCCCGGTCGTAGAACACGTCGTGCTCGCGTAGCGCGGCGAGCAGCGCGGGGTCGAGCACGAGGCGGGCGTCCAGGTCGTCGTAGTAGTTGGCGGGGACGCGCAGGACCGGGGCGCCCCGCTCGCGCAGCGCCCGTGCGGTGCGGAAGATGTCGCCGGTGGCGAACGCCACGTGCTGCGGGTCCGGGACGGCCGGGGCCCAGGAGCCGCGGCGCAGCACGGTGCCGTCCAGCAGGAGGCGCAGCCTGCGGCGGGGGTCGGTGACGGCCCGGCTGCGGACGAGCCCGAACGGCGCGGCCAGCTCGGCGTCGTGCTCGGGCGCGAGGCCGAACAGCGAGCGGTAGAAGAGGGTCGCCTCGTCGAACGCGTCGAACGGCTGCGCGAGGGCGAGGTGGTCGATCGCGGTGACGCCGGTCCGGTCCGGGCCCGGGGAGCCGGAGAGGATGAAGTCGCCGAGCCAGCCGTCCGCGGCGCCGGTCCGGCAGAAGAAGACGGCGGTGCCGTCCGGGGCGGCCACCGACGTCAGGTCGGCCTCGGCCGCGCCGCGGGTGCGCGGCAGCGCGGGGGCGAGCAGCGCGGTGGCGCGGCGCGCCGCGCCTTCGGGGTCGCCGGTCTCGGCCGCGAACGCGCCGATGGCGCCCGCGGACGAGCCGGTGGCGTTGAGGAGCACCCGGGCGTCGCCCTGCTGCCAGAGCTCGACCGGTTTGGACCGGTGCTGCCCGGTGTGCGCGAATCCGGCGGCGGCGAGCGTCCGGGCCACCTCGGCGCCGGACTCGGCGTCGACCGTCAGCTCCACGAACGCGAACCCCTCGGGCGGGGGTGCGG
>NZ_SMKM01000410.1 GCF_004348665.1 Actinomadura sp. GC306
GGGTGGCGCGCACCACCACATCGTGCAGCGGAACCTCACGACCACCGGGACCTGTCAGCGTGCGATGCCGCTCTTCAGCGACACCGATCTCCCACTGCGCTCCGTCCAGCCGCGCCACCACGTCCGCCGCGGTCACCGACGCCTCGGCGGGAGGCCCATGACCGTGTCCGTGGGAGTGCAGATGCCCGACGATCAGCAAGGTGCCGCCGGGGGAGAGCCACCCGGCGATGCGCTCATAGAACTCCAGTTGCGGCATCGCCGGATGGGCATAGTGCGTCGTGACCAGGTCGAACCGCGTCCCCGGCTCCCAGGCGCCCAGATCCGCCTCCACCCACCGCACACGCCCGCCGACCCCGCTCACCGCCGCCCGGCCCGCCGCACGGGCCAGCACCTCGGCCGAAATGTCCACCGCGGTGACCTCCCAGCCCCGCGACGCCAGCCAGACCGCCTCGGCACCCGCACCGCACCCCGCGTCCAGCGCCGCACCCGGCACCAGACCACCGACCTCCCGCTCCAGATACGGGTTCGGCGGGACATCGTGCGCACCACCGCTCTGCTGCCAGTGCCGCTCCCAGTACTCCTTGTCGAACGCATGGTCGGACCCGTGCGCCATCGGCCGCCCTCCTCGGTGATATCCGCCCCGGTGGGTGCCTTTCCCTCCGGACGCGGCCTTCACGATGCCCATGGCCCGCGCCGGACCGCAAACCTCGTTGCCGAATGGCAAAATCGGGGAGTGGATGAAGCCATCGACCGCACCCTGCACGCCGTCGGACCGCGACTGAAACGCCTCCGCCGCCAACGCGACATCACCCTCGCCGCCCTCGCGGAACAGACCGGCATCTCCACCAGCACCCTGTCCCGCCTCGAGGCCGGCCTGCGGCACCCCACGCTCGAGCAGCTGCTGCCGCTCGCCCGCGCCTACGGGGTGTCACTCGACGAACTCGTCGACGCACCGCCGACGAGGGACCCCCGCATCAACCTGCGCCCCATACCCTGCACCGACGGCTCGGTCATCCTGCCGCTGACCCGCAGGCCCGGCGGCATCCAGGCGTACAAGTTCGTCCTCCCGGCCGGACACGACGACACCGAACCCGACCTGCGCACCCACGAAGGCCACGACTGGGTGTACGTCCTCAACGGGACACTCCGCCTCGTCCTGGGCGAACACGACCTCACCCTCAAGCCGGGGGAGGCCGCGGAGTTCGACACACGCACCCCGCACTGGTTCGGCGCCACCAGCGCCGGCCCGGTCGAGTTCCTGAGCCTCATCGGACGCCAAGGCGAACGCGCCCACGTCCGCGCAGCCCCCAGACACCGCCCCGACGAATGACGGGACGACGACCCGCTACGCGGCAGGACCCGGGGGAGACCACGGCGCAAGATCGAGCTCGGGATACCGGACCGCCATCCCTGCCAGTGTCTCGGGCGTCCAGTAGGGATGCCCGGGAGGCGGGAACCCGAACGCCTGGAGCTGCCGCGGCGTAGCGCGATGGACGAAGTCGACCCAGGCCCGTTCGAAGCCCCGTGCCGCCCACCCGGTCCGCTGCCCCCAGTGAAGTCCGGAGCGCCGAAACCCCAGGTGCAGGCTGTAACGGGCGCCGCGCGGCTTGGTCAGCCGGGTGCCCCGGTGGAACGTCCCGGCCTCGAAGGCGATGACCGTCCCGGCCGGCCCCGCACCGGACACCTCAGCCGCATACAGCTCCGGGCTGCCGCTGTCGTCGACGAACCGGTCGCCGCCCTTTCTCCCCGGCCGCAGGAACCAGTTGGGGACGGCAGGCAGGCCACCGGTGAACCTGCGCGAGACGAAGTGCGGCGGACCGAGTTCCTCGGCAACGTCGTCAAGAAAGACGAACACCTCCACCTGGCGAAAGGCCGGTGCCGTGCTCGGAACCAGGAGCGTGTGGTTGAGGTAGTCACGGTGCAGGTCCTGGTCGTAATTGCACGCGCCGGTGTACTTCGCCAACGCCTCCGCCGAATGGATGAGAACGTCGCGGTCGTCCAACAGCAGTTTTGCCAGGTCCAGAATCCGGGAATGGGCGGCCAGCAGGCTGATCGCGGTGCCGGCGAAGGGAAAGGTGTCGATCCCGGCGAACTCATCGCCGACGAACCGCCCGGCGCGGGGATAGGTGCCGTCGTGGAAACCCGCGGCCGAGGGGAACATCAGCTCCAACTCGTCCATCGCGGCGCGCAGCTCGTCAGCCGGGAGGAACGCCGGAAGGACGAGGAAGCCATCGGCCTCCCACCCCGAGACCAACTCCCTGAGATCCACGATCTCAGCATCCTCAAGCCACCCGAACCGGGCAATCCATTTATTCTGTCCGATACCCGACAGAATTCAGCTTCTGTCCGGTTAGGCCATCTTCTGCCACTTCGGCGCATCGGGGGCGTGGACACCGCCTAACCTGCGCCCGAACGACAACCGATGCAGAGCCGCCGGCGCGCGGCCGGACTGGACTGATCACGGCCGATGCTGCAGCGTCGATGCGGACCCGGCTGAGTACTGGCGGCGACATCGTGCCGTCGAATCGCTGGCCCGGCGAGGTCAGAGCAGATTCGGGGCAGGCAGTCCGGGTTGCCGAGCAAAGCGCGCCAGACCGCCTGGGCCGCTTTGCGGTTAGGTGCGAGCATGGCCGACGCGCCCAGGGGCTCGTACCAGTCGGCCTCGGCGGCCGCACGGCTTCGGGAGTGAGAAAGAGAGTGCGTGTGCGGGTCTGGATGCGTCCGGATCGCCCGCTTCCGGGCGGCTTGATTGTTGGTCGATAATGTACATTATGTTAAGTAGTGGCCGTTCCGGGCAGAGTCGGCCTCTTGCCCCCTTCGCCTAGATGGCTCGGACGTGGGTGGGTCGCGTCGTTACAGTGCAATGGTTGCTGACGGCGACTCGAGGTCAGGTGGGGTCACCTTGGTTCCTGAGCATTTCGTTCGTGCGCTGGACGGCTTTGAAGCGGTGCTCGTCGCGACGCCGCAGGACAGGTGGCTTTCGCCGTCGCCGTGTGAGGGCTGGTGCGCCGTCGATGTGGCCGGTCACGTCATCGCGGGCCTGCTGGTGATCGAGATGCGCGCCGCCGGCCGACCGCTCCCCCAGGACGATCCGGATTGGCGCGAGGTGGCCGGTGAAGATCCGGTGGCATCGTGGCGTACGGTCCGCGCCCGGATGATGGCCGAGCTGGGGCCGGAGGCGCTGGCGCGGCGGGTCGCGCTGGCGGTCGGCCTGGAGGTGACGATGCGGGAGTGGCTGGAGAAGTATCCGCTGGAGCTGCTCGTCCACACCTGGGATCTGGCGCAGGCCACCGGGCAGTCGGTGGTGTTCGACGCGGATCTGGTGGGTCCGGCGCTGGAGACCGCGCAGCAGATGGCGGCGGGTGGGCGTGAACGTGGGATGGTCGGTCCGGAGCGGCCGGTGCCCGAGGGAGTGGACGACCAGGCGCGGCTCCTCGCGGTGTTCGGGCGTGATCCGTCGGGCGGCTGAGTGCGGGCCGCTCCCCTGCCGTGCGATTCGGGTGCGCGGGGTTCGTGGTCCGGGCATGCGCGGACGCCGCCAGTGAGCTCGCCTGAGGCGGGGCTCGCCGCAGGCTGTACGTCGCCGCGTTCCTTGCGGCGCGGTGCTGTTCGCCGATACCGGCTCTCCCCTGCTGATGGGTGCCTGATTCCTCGTCAGCCCTAGTGAGGGGTCCGCGGACGACGGTGGTGCCGTGCTTCGTGGTGGCGGTCGTCCTGGGGTTGAGGCGCCGCAGCGGGTTTGTACATCCCGGGGTGTAGGGGCGGGGCGGGGGCTGCGCGAAAGGTGCAGGGCGGTTGAC
>NZ_SMKM01000411.1 GCF_004348665.1 Actinomadura sp. GC306
GGACGGGCCGCAACACGGGCCCCAGGACGGGCCCCGGGACGGGCCGCCCGCTTCCCGGGCCCCCGCCGGCGAAGCCTGCCGGGACCGCGCGTACCGCCTCGAATCGAGCAGCTGGCCGCGGGGCTCCACGATCACCTGGCGGCACCACCCAGGGCAGCGCGGGCTGCCGATGACCGGCATCGTCCAGGGCGTCGCCAACATGGCCGAGGCCCGCACCGACTGCACCCCCGAGGGCCGCTTCACGCCCGCGCCGAACGTGACCATGCGGCATGCGGGCCGGGCCGACGGCCCCCCGAACGTGACCGGCAGCGCCGCGTGCGGCACCCGCGACCAGAGCAACACGTTCGGCTGGCTGGCCATGACCGGTGCGGGGCGCAGCGTCCTCGCCGCGACCTGCGTCTGGTACCGGGGGAAGGCCACGGTGGAGACCGACCTCGCACTGCAGGAGCAGGGGAAGCGGTGGTGGACGGGAGGGTCCTGCCCGGCCGGGGCCTACTCGGCCGAGGCCGTCGCCACCCACGAGGCCGGCCATGTGCTCGGCCTCGGCCACGTCGGAGGGGCGAACCGCTCCCACCTCACGATGGCGCCGTCCGTCCCAGCGTGCGACGAGGGACTCGCCACCCTCGGCACGGGCGACTACGAAGGGCTGATCGCGCTCTACGGCGCACGCTGAGCGGACGCGGGCGCAGGGCGCAAGACGCCGGGCGCCGTCGTCAGGCGGGCTTCTTGTGGTGGAGGACGCCCACGACGACGAGGCGGTACCGGTCCGAGCCCTTCGGGGTGCAGGTGATGAGCGAGATGTACTCGCCGTCCGGTGCGCTGCGCCGGACGAACGGCACCGGCTCCAGCACCCGCCGGTCCCGCGGCTTGATGACGTGCGTGCTCCGCGCCGTGTAGACGTACGACGTCCGCCCGGCGCGCAGGACGATCCGGTCACCGCGCCGCACCTTGTCCAGGTCGAGGAAAGGACTCCGCCAGGTCGTCCGATGGCCGAAGAGGACCGTGTTGCCCTCCTGCCCGGGAAGGGCCGTCCCCGGATAGTGGCCAACGGCGGACCGCAGCACCGCCTGACCGACGCCCTCCCTGACCTCGGCCTTGAGACCCATCCGCCTGACCTCGATCTGCGCGAGCACCTGGCCCTTCTTCGGCCGCTCGGCTGCGTTGGCCGGAGCGGGCGGGGAGCCGAGCGCGGTGAAGCCGCAGCACGCGGCGACGGCCGCGGCGGCGATGGGCCTGCGGGCCGGGAGGGAGCGGGCGAGCAGGGAGCGGGCGAGCATGTCCTACCTCCATCGATGCGGGGGCGCGAAATGGGAAAGGGCGAGCCGGAAAGCCGCGGAGAGGGAAAAGGGGCGGCACGTCTGCCGCCCCTCCCCCTGGAGTCCTCCCGCGCCGCCGTCCCGGGCCGGGCCCGTGCGGGCCGCTGGCGCACGCCGGGCGGGAGGTCTCGTCATCGGTGCGGATCGTCACCCGCGCCGATCAGGTCTCAGCCCAGGACCGGCGTGCCGAGGTGCAGCGGCCGCCCCTCGTCCGCCAGCTGCACCGGCCCGACCGCGTCCGACTCGACGCCCACGTCCGGGACGGACGCGCCACGCCGCTTCAGCGTGTCCAGGAAGCTCTGCACGGCGGGCAGTCCGTCCGCGTGCCGGTAGCCGGGCGCGTGCGCGGCCAGGCGGGACGCGCCGCCCCGGTGCGTCGACGGCAGCGGCTTGGTCCCGGCGGCGGGCCGGTGCTTGCCCGGCTTGTAGGTCTTGTGCTTCTTCGGCGTCCGCAGCGTGGGCGGCAGCTGCTCGTCCTGCCTCCCGATGGACGCGTTGCCCTCGCACGCCGCCTCCGCACTGGCGAGCAGCGCCGCGAAGGAGTTGCCGCAGACGCTGATCGGCCCCTCGTTCGGCATGTAGAACTGGTTGCCGTTCAGGACCCCGATGTTGCCGGACGAGTTCTGGGTCACGTCCGGCCCGCCGCGCTCGTCGGGGGAGCCCTCGATGGTCGCGTTCCCCTCGCACTGCGCCGCCGCGTCGCCGAGCAGCGCGGTGGCGTTGCCGCAGACGCTGATCGGTCCCTCGTTCGGCATGTAGAACTGGTTGCCGTTGGCCAGGCCGATGTTGTCCACCGAGTTCATCAGGACATCGCCGCCGTGCTCGCCGCCGCCCCCGCCGCCGTGCCGGGCGTCGCCGTACAGGCCGCCGAAGTCGCCGAGCGGCGTGGCGGCGGCCGCGGTGCCGGCGGAACCGAAGGCGGCCCCGGCGACGACGGCGCCGGCGGCAACCAGGGCGGCGCGGCCGGTGTTCTTTGCCCACTTGCGCATGGTGTTGCTCCTGTTCGCATTGGTGATTCGGTGGTGCGCCGCGCTCCCTGCGGTGCGCGCGGCCGGCACTGGCCCGCTGGGGCCGATGCCGCTGGAGGTTGGTTCGTGAAGAAGATCGACCGGACGTCCGGGATCGGGACAGGGCGGTGCGATGCGCGGACCGCCGGGGAATCGGCCGCCTCGGGCCGCGAGCCTTAGTCGGGGACGACGGAGGGGCCGCCGGGCGCGGACACGTCGGTCAGCGCCGTGCGGTGAAAGGTGTCCGGCGTACCGGCGGGCGGTACCGCGGGATGCCGGACCCTGAGCAGGGCGGCGACCGGCGTGTAGGTGGGCCCGCCGGAGCCCGCACCGGGCGGGTTCTCCTGGCCCGAGGGGAGGGCGGGGTCGGCCGGTTGCCGGTCCCCGAGGCATCCGGCGCAGTCGTCCGGTGCCTCATACGCCGTGGGGGCGACCCTGGGGACCGACCGGGCGATGCCACCGGACGGCTCCTCGCCGCCCGCCTCGGCCACGGACACCCGCTCGGCCTGCGGTTCGCCGTCCGGAAGCTCGGGCCGCACGCCGGCGTCGCCGTGACCGGCCTCAGGTGCGAGCAGCACGCCGGGCCGGACCGGGGCAACCCCCGTGCGGGTCAGCTCGACGCGCGGGACGCCGACCGCGTCGGCCAGCTCCCGTACCTGCCGGACGGCCCGGTCCTTGCCGTCGAGCACCTCGTGCCGCCGCTCCTGCAGGAACCGCACGGGATCGTCGCCGAAGTCCCGTACGCGATCAGGCACCCGCGAGACGTCCTGCCGCTCGGCCCCGAGAGACCGGAGCCGGCGGTCGCCTTCCGCACGCACCGCGCCGAGCACGGGCCGGACACCGGCTTCCACCGGGGCGGCTTCCTGCTGGACGCGGCCGACGTCGCCACGCGGCCCGGACTGGGCGGCGGACGCGACGTCGGTCAGGGCCGCCATGGCGAGCCATCCCGCGACCGCGAAACCCGCGACGGCGATCACCCGGACGAGAACGAGGACGACGGCATGCCGCGGGCGCCCCTGGGGACGATGCTTCGCCCCTCGGTGGATCGCTGCGGGCTCCATTGCCGTCTCTCTCCTCGCACAGGTCCGATGCCTTCCGAACGGCACGAACGTAGCAGCACGCAACCCGAGGTCAAGGAGCTCTTGCCCGCCCTTCCGCGACGTTCCCCGATCATTTGCCGCGCCATGAATCCCCGTTTCCCGGGAGCCGAATCATCGCCTCGCAATAACCCAACTAGTCAGAATTTATGGGCGTTTATGGGCCGGTGCCGGGTCGCGCACGCGAATCCGGGTGAAGCATGGTGTCCGGTATCCGTTGCGCTACGCTCTGCGAGCAACCGGTCACGGAGCCCACCCGCCAAGGAGCATGCCGATGCCCGACACCCCCGCCGCGCTCGTCCGCCTGCGCCCGGCGCACCGCCGCCGCCC
>NZ_SMKM01000412.1 GCF_004348665.1 Actinomadura sp. GC306
GAAGGGTCCCGCGGGGACGGCCGACGAGGGGGAGGCCGCCATGCGCGTCGTCGTCACCGGCGCGACCGGCAACATCGGGACCAACACGATCCGCGCGCTGGCCGCGGACCCGTCCGTCACCGCGATCACCGGGCTGGCCCGCCGTGAACCCGGTCCCGGGTCCGTGCTGGGCGGGGACGCCGGGGACGGTGCGGGGAAGGTGGAGTGGGCCGAGGCCGACGTCACCGACAGCGACCTGGTGCCGCTGCTGCGCGGCGCCGACGTCGTGGTGCACCTGGCGTGGCTGTTCCAGCCGACGCACCGCCCGGCGGTGACGTGGGACGCCAACGTGGTCGGCAGTTCCCGGGTGTTCGACGCGGTCGCCGAGGCCGGTGTGCCGGCGCTGGTGTACTCCTCGTCGGTGGGGGCCTACTCCCCCGGGCCCAAGGACCGGGGCGTGGACGAGTCGTGGCCCACGCACGGGTGGCCCGGTGCCGCCTACAGCCGCGAGAAGGCGTACGTGGAGCGGCTGCTGGACGTCTTCGAGGCCGCGCATCCGGGGTGCCGGGTGGTGCGGATCCGGCCCGGTTTCATCTTCGAGCGGCAGAGCGCGTCCGAGCAGCGGCGGCTGTTCGGCGGGCCGCTGCTGCCGGGGCGGCTGGCCCGCCCCGATCTCATTCCCGCGGTCCCGGACCTGCCGGGGCTGCGGCTGCAGGCGCTGCATTCGGCGGACGCGGGCGAGGCGTTCCGGCTGGCGGCCACCCGGGAGGTGCGCGGCGCGTTCAACATCGCCGCCGACCCGGTGCTGGACCCGGCCGAGCTCGCCGATCTGCTGGGCGCCCGGACCGTGCGGGTGCCGGCGCGGGGGGTGCGGGCCGCGCTGGCGGCGGCGTGGTCGCTGCACCTGGTGCCCGCTTCGCCGGGCCTGTTCGACCTGGCGATGGAGGTCCCGGTCATGGACGTGTCGCGGGCGCGCGAGGAGCTGGGCTGGACGCCGCGGCACTCGGCCCGCGACGCGGTGCGGGAGCTGCTGGAGGGGCTGCGCACCGCCGCGGGGCGCGACACCCCGCCGCTGTCCCCGCGGACCGGAGGGCCGGGCCGGATCCGCGAGTTCACCACCGGGATCGGCCGCAGACCCTGACGAGCACCCGAGCACCGGCGACGAGCACCCGGCGCGAACCGGCGAGGATCAACCGGAGGTCACCACATGCCCACCATCACATCCGACCACCTGCACGCCCTGCTGGCCTCCAGCGAGCGCGACGCCGCGCTCGTCGTGGTGCGCGGTGAGGCCACCGTCGTCCCGTCCGACCCGTCCCGCGGCGACGGCCCCGAAGACGCCCTGGTCGTCACCACCCGCGACGCGGTGATCGCCGAGCTGGACACCGGCGCGAACGAGGAGCAGATCGAGCGGCTCGCCCAGCGGCTGGACGTGGCCCTCGACAGCCTCGGCGGCTGACCACCGGCCGTTCACGAGTCCGCCCCCGTCCCGGCACATGCCGGGACGGGGGCGGTTCGTCGTGCGCGCTCAGTCAGGTGCCGCCGTCGCGGTCGGCTGCCTGATCACCGGCCTGATCACCGGCCTGGTCGGTGGTGCGGACGCGGCGGCGGTGGCTGGTGTCGCAGAACGGGTAGGAGCGGCTGCGGCGGCACGCGCACAGCGCGACCAGGAAGCGGTCGGAGGTCACCGTCCGCCCGTCCTCCAGGACCACCTCGACCGGGCCCTCGACCAGGACGGGCCCGCCGGGCACCATCCGCACCCGCCGCGCGTCCGCCGCCCGCGCCCCGGCGGCCCCGGCCGCCGCGGCCAGTGCGGCGGCGGGGGCGGCGGGGTCAGGCGGCGCAGGTGCCACGCTGCTCACCTCCGGTGTTCTCGGACGCGGGGTCCTCGCCCGCGCCGGCGGCGTCCTGGACGCGGTCGGCGCGGATCACGACCAGCTCCTCGTAGGACTGGCCCGGCGGCAGCAGTCCCTGCGCGCGGAGCCGGTCGGCGCGGCCGCGCATCACCGGGCCGAGCGGCTCGCGGCGCCGCGCCACCACCGACGCGCGCATCCCGGCCTCGCGCAGCGACACCAGCGTGGCCGCGACCCCGTTCAGCGCGGAGTGCACCAGCAGCAGCGTGCCGGTGGCCGTCAGGTGGTGCGGTGCCTCGGCGCAGATGCGGTCGAGCAGGGCGCGGCCGGTGGGCCCGGCCTCCCAGGCGCGGGCGCGTCCCCGGACGCTGGCGGGGTCGACGGCGCCCGCGACGTACGGGGGGTTGGCGACGATCACGTCGAAGCGCTGCCCGGCGACCGGTGCGAACAGGTCGCCGCGCAGCACGCGGACCGGCAGGCCCCGCACCAGCGCGTTCAGCCGCGCGGTCAGCACCGCCTGCGCCGACACGTCGACCGCGACGACGCGGCAGCCTTCGCGGGCGGCGGCCATCGCGACCGCGCCCGTCCCGGTGCCGAGTTCCAGCACCCGCGCGCCCCGCGGGACGCCGGCCGCGCGCAGCGCGCCGGTCAGCAGGTGGGTGTCGGTCTGGGGGCGGTACACCCCCGGAGTCCTCAGCAGCAGCATTCCGTCCCCCCTTTTACTCGCCGCGCACAGAACTGGACGCCGAACCGTTCGCCGGGCCGGTGGGGAAGCCCGGTGGCGGGTGCCGCAGCGCCGAGCGGGGCGGGGTGGCGAGCCAGTGGTCCAGCAGGTGCGCGGCCAGGCGGTCCTCCAGCAGGCAGGTGGCCTGCACGCCCAGGACCACGTCCCCCGCCAGTTCGGGTTCCTGCTCCAGCAGCCCGCCGATCACGTCGTGGCGCAGCACCTGCTCGTGGACGGCGTCGGCCTCGATGTGCTCGGTGTAGAACAGCACGGCGCGGGGGCCGGCGCCGAGGCGCTCCAGGGCCCGCGCCATCCGCCGCGCGGACGGCGCGGTGGTGATCTCGGCGGCGGCGAAGTGGCCGACCATCGCGGCGCGCAGCGAGCGCCGCAGCCCGAACAGCGACATCATGTTCACCGTGGCGAGCATCACCGCGGGCGCGGCGTCGACGTAGGCGCCGTAGGAGGGGTCGAGGCCCAGGTCGTCGAGCAGGTCGCCGTACAGGCCCTGGTGGATCATCCCGGGGCGGCCGCCGCCGAACTCGTCGTGCTCGACCGCTGCCAGGGCGGTCTTGGCGCGGCCCCGCAGCCGCGGGATCACGAAGGCGTGCGGGTCGGCCTCCTTGAGGTGGTACACCGACCGCAGCGCGGCGTGCTCCAGCAGCTGCCACCACTCCCCCGTGTCGCGCAGGTGGTGGGTGACGCCGGACGCGTCGACCGGCTCGGTGAGCAGCCCGGCGAGCGCGTCGTCCACGTCGGTCCCGCCGGGGACGTCGCGGCGCAGCGCCGCCAGGAACGCCTCCTCCATCGCCGCGCGCAGCCGCAGCAGCCCGGGGTCCCATTCCCAGTCGGGGTGGACGCCGGTGAACCCGCGGTAGTGCAGCTCGTAGCAGGTGTGCAGTGCCAGTTGCAGGTCCTCCCCGTAGGGGTCGGCGGATCGCACGTCCGCTCGCAGGTCCCGTCCCTGCCACAAGCCGTCCGCGGGGCTCTGCCCCGGGCCGGGGGGCGGGCCCGAGGCCAGGGCGTCCAGGACGGCGTGGGACAGCGGTCCGCGCGGTGCGGGCGGCGCCGGCACCGCGGCCGGCTCCCCGCGGGCGGCCCGGGCCGGGGCGCGGGCGGCGGCGCGGCGGAGGGCCTGGGT
>NZ_SMKM01000413.1 GCF_004348665.1 Actinomadura sp. GC306
TCAGCGTCCTGTTCGTCCCGTAGAAGTCGCGTGCCGCCCCGCCCGCTGGTCGACGCGGCACGCGACTTCTACGGGACGAACAGGACGCTGACGTGACCGCGCCGGCCCCGCACGCGTGGGACGCGGAGGTCGATGTCGCCGTCGCGGGCGGCGGGGCGTGCGGCGTGCTGACCGCCCTCCGCGCGGCACGCGACCCCGGCCTGACCGTCGCGGTCTTCGAGAAGTCGACCCGCGACGGCTGCAACGCGGCGATCTCCTCCGGCTCCCTCGCCGCCGGAGGGACCCGCTGGCAGGCCGCGGCGGGGGTGGACGACTCGCCGCGCCGGCACGCCGACGACATCATCCGCGCCAGCGGCGACGAGGAGTGGCGCCCGGTGGTGGAGGCGCTCTGCGCCGCGGCGCCGGACCTCGTCCACTGGATCGCCGACACCGGGTACCCCGTCGAACTCGGCCTCGACATGCCCCGGGCCGGGATGACCGCGCGGCGGCTGCACAGCGACACCGGGCGGCTCGGCGGCGCCCGGCTCATGCGCCACCTGCGCGGCCTCCTCGACGGATACGGCAACGCCGCCTTCGTGGACGAGGCGCCCGTGGTCGGCCTCGTGACCGGCGACGGCGGGGTCACCGGCGTCGTCGTCTCCCAGAACGGCGTTGTGCAGCGCGTCCGGGCCCGCAGCGTCGTCCTCGCCACCGACGGCTTCGCGAACAACCCCGCCTTGGTCGAGGAGCACCTGCCGCATCTCGGCACGCCCTTCTACGGCGGCGTCTCCACCTCGACCGGGGACGCGCTCGGCTGGGCGCTGCGGCTGGGCGCGCGGCTGCGGAACATGGGCGCCGGACTGCGTTCCGGCCTGGTCGTCGCCGGCCACGGCACCCGGGTGTCCCCGGCGCTGCCGTTCAACGGCGCCGTCCTGGTCGACCGCGACGGCGAGCGCTTCGTGGACGAGGAGTCCAAGGGCTACTCGTCCATGGCCGGCGTGCTGCGGCGGCGGCCGGGCGAGCGCGCCGCCATGGTCTGGGACGCCGCCGCGATGGCCGCCACCCGCGAGTCCGAGATGATGCGCGAATCCCTCGCCGCGGGCGCCGTCCGGGACTGCCCGACCATCGAGGACCTGGCCGGGGCGCTGGGCCGCACGGTCGAGGAGACCGAACGCGCCCTGACCCCGCTGCCCGGCCGCCGCCGCCTCACCGCGCCGTACCACCTCGCGTGGGTCACCCACGGCCTGCTGACCACGCAGGGCGGCCTGGTGATCGACCCGTGCGGCCGCGTCCTGGACGGCGCCGGCCGGCCGATCCCCGGCCTGTACGCGGGGGGCGGCACGGCCTGCGGCCTGGCCGGCCCCCACTCCGACGGCTACCTGTCCGGCAACGGCCTCCTGTCCGCGTTCGGCATGGGCTGGATAATCGGCAACGCCCTGGCGAGCCGTGCCGGAACCCAGCGGCCGTAGGACGGATCGCAGATCATCTGGAAATGGCTTCGGGCTTGGAATCCGCGGGGATTCCAAGCCCGAATGCGCTGTACCGTCCCGACCGCTGCGGTCAGGCGGCGTCGGTCACTCGTAGTCCGGGTTGTTGCCGGTGGGGATCTCGATGCTGATCGGGAAGTCCGCGCCCGACAGGACGAGCAGGGCCGCCACGCGGATGAGCTCGTCGAAGGCCCAGTAGAACGTCTGGACGACGCCCGGCGCGTCCTCCAGCCTCAGCAGGCCCTCGCGGACGCGGACGAAGGGCTCCCAGCCGACCTCGAAGATCGTGTCCCAGAGCGGGTACCGGCGGATCTTCAGCCAGCCGGCGATCTCGTCGCCGAGCACGTAGCGGGTGAGCGCGCCCAGGATCGGCTTGGTGACGTACCGCAGCGGCCCGCCGGGGACGATCGTGGCCATGTTCAGGAGCATGTCCGCGAGCTTGATGCCCTCGGGGGTGGGAGCCAGGATCGGGTCGAGGACCTGCTTGGCCTGGGAGTTGGCCTCGGACCACGAGTTGGGGATGTACTCGTCCTTGATCCCCAGCATGTGCGCGCAGACCTGCCACGAGTGCAGGAACGCCTCGGAGTCGGCGGCCGGGATCGGCACCTTCCACTTGACCAGGTTCTGCATGACGGTCGTGGGCAGGCTGTGCCAGGTGACCATCATGTCGGCCTGGCTGATCGGCTTCTCCTCGTCCGCGACCCGGTTCCAGTGCGGGGACTGCGGCAGCAGGTGCCGCACGCCCGAGTGGGCGAGCCGGGTCTTGACGCAGGTCACGATCATCTCGCCGTTGGGCCCGTAGGCGTTGGCGGTGCCGATGTCGTACCCGAGCTTGGCGGTCTTGGTGATGCGGTCGCGCATGTCCGCGCCGCCCTTGGAGTAGTACACGGCGCGCGCCTCACGCGGGATGACCGTGCTCATCATCCCGCTGGCGAACCCGTAGGTCACCCCGAGGTAGAGTCCTCGCCTCTCGTTGAAGTCGACCGCCTGCTGGAGCTTGGCGTTGTCGACCCAGGACGGCAGCTGCCGGGCGCGCTCGATGAAGTCGCGCAGGTCGGCGGGCAGACCGCTCGGCAGCGTCTGGCCGTTCTTGGTCCACTGGGCCAGTTTCCGGTTCACGTCGGGGACGACGCCCCGCTCAAGCAGGGAGGCGACCAGCTGGTCGCACTCGTCGTCCCACACGGTCTTGGGGTCCGCGCCGGCGCCGGCGCCCGCCACCGAGCCCTTGGGGGACCACGTCCACAGTGCGGACGCCTGTGCGGGGGTAGCCACGCTCAGTGCGCCGACGGCGCCGACGGCGCCACCCGCGATCAACACATTGCGTCTGCTGGGGTTTTCCATGCCTTGCTCCTCCTCGGGGTGGAAGAGCACCAGCTTGATACGCTGAAACGCGGAGCGCTTCTGTGTATCATCGGTGCTGGAGACAATGTCAGCACACTGTTTCGGCCTTGACAAGACCTAGCGTGACGTTGGCCGGAGAGTCAGGCAGAATCGGTCATCTCAGGAGGCGATCATGGAACGTGTGCTATCGGCGCTCATGGGGAACTCGGGCCAGGAGTCGCTGCTGGAACGCGCGTACACCGACGCGGTCGAGCAGGTCGACGAGATGGACGAGACCCGCGCGAGCGTGCTCGACGCGGCCTATGAGCAGTTCTCCCGGATGGGCATCCAGCGCTCCACCATGGAGGACGTGGCGCGGCTGGCGGGTGTCTCCCGCATTACGGTCTACCGGCGCTTCGTTACAAAGGACGCCCTGGTCGAGCAGGTGGTGCGCCGGGAGTTCCGCCGCTACTTCGACCGCTTCCTGACCGAGATCAAGCAGGCCGAGACCGCCGCCGACCGGGTCGTGCTGGGCTTCGTGAGCGCGTTGCGCGCGATCCGGAGCAACCCCCTGATCGGCGGGCTGAGCGCCGCCGAGCCCGACCTGCTGATGGCCTCCACGATCAGCGACGACGGCCGCACCCTCGCGATCGTGCGGCAGTTCGTCGCGGGCCAGCTCCGCCGCGAGCAGCGCGCCGGCAACGTGTCGCCCGACCTGGACATCGACTTCGTCGCCGAGATGATGGTCCGGGTCTCCGGTTCCTTCCTGGCGATCCCGAGCGAGCTCATCGACCTGGACGACGACGAGCAGGTCTCCGCCCTGGCGAGGCGCTTCCTGGTCCTGTCGCTTATACACATCTGACT
>NZ_SMKM01000414.1 GCF_004348665.1 Actinomadura sp. GC306
CCCCAGCAGTACCAGTCGGTGGACCCGAGCACCGGTCAGCCCTTCCCGCAGGACCCGAACGCGGCGCCCCCGCCCTACCAACCGGTGGACCCGAGCACCGGTCAGCCGTACGCACCGGACCCGAACGCCGCGGCCCAGCCGTACCAGCCGGTCGATCCGAACACCGGGCAGCCGCACATGCAGGGGCATAACGCGGTGGGGCAGTACCAGCCGGTGGACCCCGGCACGGGCCAGCCGTATGCGCCGGACCCGTCGGCCGGCCAGCCGTACCAGCCGGTCGATCCGCAGACGGGCCAGCCGTTCCCGCAGGACCCGAGCGCCGCGGCTCAGCAGTACCAGCCGGTCGATCCGAGCGCCGGTGCCCCCTACCAGCCCTACGACCCCAACACCGGGCAGCCGATGCAGGGGTACGGGTACCCGCCGGCGCCCGGCCAGGGGCAGGTGCCGCCCGGCCAGATACCGCCCGGCCACCCCCAGCAGCCGCAGCAGCAGAACGCCGACAGCCTCAGTTCCGAGAACCTGCTCGGTGAGCGGCGCATCGCCCCGTCCTCGGGCTGGCGGCGCGCCGTCTACAAGGCGACCGCGGGCAGCATCCACCCCGGGGAGTCGCAGCACGACCTGCGCCGCAAGGACCTCATCGCCAGGGCGCGCACCGCCGTGGCGGGCGGGCATCACCGCGTCGCCGTGATGTCCCTGAAGGGCGGCGTCGGCAAGACGACCACCACGACCGGGCTCGGCTCGATGCTCGGGCAGCTGCGCGGCGACCGCGTCATCGCGGTGGACGCGAACCCCGACCGCGGGACGCTGTCGGACAAGGTGCGCCTGGAGACGGCCGCGACCGTCCGCGACCTGCTGAACAACCGCGACCAGATTCACCGGTACGCCGACGTGCGCGCCTTCACCTCGCAGAACGAGGCGCGGCTGGAGATCCTCGCGTCCGACCGCGACCCGGCGGTCAGCGAGGCGTTCAGCGCCGACGACTACGCCGCCGTCGCGGTCGTCCTGGAGCAGTACTACTCCGTCTGCATCACCGACTGCGGCACCGGGCTGCTGCACTCGGCGATGGCGGGCGTGCTGAGCCTCGCCGACCAGCTCGTGCTGGTCAGCTCCCCGTCGGTGGACGGTGCCCGGTCCGCGAGCGCGACCCTGGACTGGCTGGAGGCGCACGACCACGGGCACCTCGTCCGCAACGGCGTGGTGGTGCTGTCGATGGTCCGCAACCGGACCCGCAGCCAGGTCGACCTCGACAAGCTCCAGGCGCACTTCGAGAGCCGCTGCCGCGCCGTCGTCCGCATCCCGTACGACGACCACCTGGAGGAGGGCGCCGAGGTCGAGCTGGAGCAGCTCGCCCCCGCCACGCGGGAGGCGTACCTGTACCTCTCCGCGGTCGTCGGCGACGGCTTCGCCTTCCAACGTCCCACCGACTCCTGATCATCGGCGGTACGGTCACGTCCCGTGGACGGTGTGTACGTGGGAAAGGCGGGCCCGGACGCCGCCGCCGACCGGGGCTGGCTGCTCGGGCACTTCAAGCCGGCCGGCGACCTCCGGCACAGCGACGAGGTCGAGATCAAGTGGGGCGTCCACCAGCCGGGCGAGCGCCGCGGGGAGTGGACGGACGGTGAGCGGCGCACCGCGCTGCTCGTCCTGATCAGCGGCCGGTTCCGGCTGGAGTTCCCCGAAGGGGACGTCGTCCTGTCGGAGCAGGGCGACTACGTGGTCTGGGGACGTGGCGTCGACCACTCCTGGGAGGCCGAGGAGGAGTCGATCGTCATGACGGTGCGCTGGCCGTCCATCCCCGGTTACGCGGTTCCGGCCGGGCCTGACGGCGTGCGGTAACCGGTCGAACGCACGGGTGCGGGGCCGCTATCGTGGGCGTGGACCGCGCGGGCGACGGCGGTCACCGGGAGAGTTCGCATAGTGGACTAGTGCAGGCGCCTTGAAAGCGCCCAGGGCTGGGGACAGTCCTCGTGGGTTCGAATCCCACACTCTCCGCTCGATCCGGACGCGGTCTGTACGTGCAGAATCGGACAGACCGCCCTGTGGGGTATCCGTTACCCTCTTCGGCATGTCGCAGACACCCAATGATCCGGCAGGCTCGACCCACCAGTTCCAGAACTTCGCGAACCAGGCGCAGCCCCAGAAGTCCGGGCCGAACATCGGCCTGATCGTCGGCATCGTGGCCGTGGTCGCCGTCGTCGCGATCCTCGCGGTCGCGCTAATGATGATGTGACGCCCGTCGGCGGGCGGTGAGCCGGCCTACCTTCCGGTGCTGCTGAAATGCTGGTAGTCCTTGGCGCCGGTCCATTCGCCGCCCCAGCCCCAGCCGATGGAGTCGAACGCCCGGACGACCTTGTCGCCGGCGTGGATCATCCCGGGGGCCTTTCGGTCGCGGTTCTTGTACTTGGCGCATTGCGGGTGGGCGATGCGTCCGTCCGCGTACACGTAGGGGTTCTGGCACGGGTTGATGTCGATGGCCAGGCCGTACGCGTGCTGGGAGAAGGAGCTCGACCCGGTGGCGCGGCGGCAGTTGAAGGCGGACGTGTTGTTCGCATCGATCGAGTCGAAGTCGTCGCCCTTGTACTTGTCGACCGGTTCCATCCGTTCGATGGGGTACTTGGCGTCGTACAGCTTCCGGAACACGCCGACGAGGTCGTCGGCCGCCTTGGCGTTGACGACGAGCCGCCCCCCGGTGTGCGGCTTGTCGTCCATGCCCCAGTAGGTCATCTCGATCATCCGGAGCCCGGACGGCGGCACCGGGCAGCCCTGGCGCCACGAGTGGGGCAGGTCTTCCCTGGTCACCTTCTTCACCTCGGCCTGGAAGCCCTGCTCCGCGGGCTCCGGCGAGGGCGCCGCGGACGGCGCCCCGGTCGGTGCGGTCGCGGTGGGCGGTGTGGCGGAGGACGTCGGCTCTTCGGTGTCGCCGCCGCCGCACGCGGCCGCGGCGGACGTCGCGGCGATCAGCGCGGCGACCGCCGCGGCGCTGCGAATCGGCCTGCTACCTGGCATCTTTCCAGAATGACACGGCCGGTGGCGTGGGTGCGCCACCCCCCGATCCGCTACGTTGCGTTTGAAGGCGCGCCCGCCGGAAAGAGGCCGGGACGGACGGGCCGTGAGCCGCATCGGTCCGCCGGGCACGTCGTCCGGCGGTCTCCGGCCCAAGGGAGCGGGATGGCGGAACCTCAGGAGAGGGACCTCCCAAGCCTCGAAGACGAGATCTTCGCCGTGGCGCACAATGTGGAGGTCGAACAGGCGGCGCGGGCGCATCCGCGGCTGCCCGCGGACAGGGCGCAGATCCTCATGGAACGCGCCCGGGCGTTCCTCGGCCGGGACGTCAGGTCGCTCGCGGCCGGGTTCGGCGTCTTCCTGTTCGTCGACGTGGTGATGATGTGGGCGCCGCTGATGATGAGCCAGCGGCCGAGCCTGATGCCGCAGTTCATCACGCTGCTCGTCCTGGCGTTCGGCCTCGGCGGGCTGCTCGTCTGGAAGGTCGGCGGGCGGTGGCGGACGTTCGGCATCGGCATGATGCTCGCCTGGGTGTTCCTGACCCTGGTGTCGGTCGGCTTCCTCACCGGGCTCACCGCGCCGCTGTAGGGAGCTGCGGGAGGCTCAGGCGGCGGGGCTCAGGCGGCGGGGCTCAGGC
>NZ_SMKM01000415.1 GCF_004348665.1 Actinomadura sp. GC306
CTCCACACCGACGAAGGCGCTGCGCGCCCCCCCTCCGGTGCGACGACTTCTCATGCGGGTGCTGTACGGCCAGACCCCCTCGGTCCGGGAGTCGGCTTCCCACCGTCCGGCAGCGAAGCACCTGCCGGGGCGGACGGCGGCGAAGGTGGTGCGCGGCCCTCCTTCGGTGCGACCGCTTCTCATGCGGGTGCTGTACGGCCAGACCCCCTCGGTCCGGGAGTCGGCTTCCCACCGTCCGGCAGCGAAGCACCTGCCGGACCGCACGGTGGCAAAGGTGGTGTCGGGGACGTGCGTGGTGGCGTGGGGGAGGATGAGGCCGGCCAGGAACCGCGTGGTGCCGGGGGGCCGCGGCTGATCATTCCTACGCCGGGCGGGCGGCCGTTCACGCAGGCCGATGCGGTCCGGTATGCCGCTGAGCCGTGGCTGGTGTTCGCGTGCGGCCGTTACGAAGGCATCGACTCGCGGGTCGCCGAGGAGGCCCGGACCCGCATGCCGGTGGACGAGGTCAGCCTCGGCGACTTCGTGCTCGCCGGCGGAGAGGTCGCGGTCCTCGTCATGGTGGAGGCGATCGGCCGGCTTCTGCCCGGAGTCCTGGGCAACGCCGACTCCGTCGCCGACGACTCGTTCGCGCCCGGCGCCATGGAATCGCTGCTGGAAGGCCCCGTCTACACCAAACCGCCGGTGTGGCGCGAACGGCCCGTACCCGACGTCCTCCTGTCCGGGCACCATGGCGCGATCGCCCGCTGGCGCCGCGACGAGGCGCTCCGGCGGACCGCGCGAACGCGTCCCGAACTGCTCGCCCGGCTCGCCCCGGAGGCCCTCGACAAGCATGATCGCGCCGTTCTCCGCGAGGCCGGTTTTCCGGTTGACGGCGAAGATATGGCAGACTAGAGCGTCCGTGCGTCCAGCTCGTACGGCACCCCACGACCACTTTCCGCGGCGCGACGCCCCCACGCATGATCCACCGGGGCCTCTCGACGCCCGCGTTCGACCATGAGGAACCTCTGCGATGCACACCCTGATCCAGGAGATCGAGAAGGCCGCGATGCGCGCCGACGTCCCGGACTTCCGTCCGGGCGACACGCTGAAGGTTCACGTGCGTGTCACCGAGGGCAACCGGAGCCGTATCCAGGTCTTCCAGGGCGTGGTGATCCGGCGCCAGGGCGGCGGCGCCCGCGAGACCTTCACCGTCCGGAAGGTCAGCTACAGCGTCGGCGTCGAGCGGACGTTCCCGATCAACAGCCCCTCGATCGACAAGATCGAGGTCGTCACCCGCGGCGACGTCCGCCGCGCCAAGCTCTACTACCTGCGCAACCTGCGCGGCAAGGCGGCCCGCATCAAGGAGAAGCGGGAGAACTGAGCCGCCTCCTCGCTCGCGAACAGGACGACATGAGCCGATGAACCACGACGCCCCGGGAACCCGCGACGGTGACCGGGGCGTTGCCGGTTCTTGAGGGGGAAGTGCGTCTTGAACGCCGCCGACACGCCCGCGGGAGGCCCCCCGCGGTCCCCGCGCCGCTAGGCTTTCGCTCTGATGACTGACGAGGACGATCGGAGAGACGTGCGATCCGAAGCCGAGGGCGCGGTGCCCGAGGAGAAGGAGCCTGTGGACTCGGCCGAGGAGACGGGCGACGACCCCGAGGACGACGCCGGCAAGGACAAGAAGAAGCAGGGCTCGTTCTGGAAAGAGCTCCCGATCCTCATCGTCGTCGCCGTCGTGCTGGCCCTGGTCATCAAGGCGTTCGCGGTGCAGGCCTTCTACATCCCGTCCGGCTCCATGGAGAACACCCTCCAGGTCGGCGACCGGGTCCTCGTCAACAAGATCGTCTACCACACTCGTGACGTGGCCCGCGGTGACGTCATCGTCTTCAACGGCCTCGACTCCTGGGACCCCGAGATCCAGGTGAACGAGCCCGGCAACCCCCTCTCCAAGGTGCTGCGCGCGATCGGCACGGCCTTCGGCGTCGCGCCCAACGAGAAGGACTACATCAAGCGCGTCATCGGCATCCCCGGCGACCGCGTCCAGTGCTGCGACGCGCAGGGACGGGTCACCGTCAACGGCGTCCCGCTGAACGAGGGCTCCTACCTCTACACCGACCCGATCACGAACGAGCGGAACAAGCCGTCCAACGACCCGTTCGACGTCACCGTGAAGCCGGGTCAGCTCTGGGTCATGGGCGACCATCGCGAACTCTCCTACGACTCGCGTTCCCACCGCGGCGACCCCGGGGGCGGCACCATCCCCGTCGACCGCGTCATCGGCCGTGCCTTCGTGATCGTCTGGCCCGTGGACCGCGCCGGCACCCTTCCGATCCCCGACACCTTCAAGCAACGAGGGCTCGCGGCGCCCGCCGCCGCAGCGCTTCCCGCCGCTCCTTATGCCCTGGGCGTCCTCTGCACCCTCCCTCTCGCCTACTTCCGCCATCGCCATTACCGGAAGGCCTGACCGGCTCCCGCGAGCGGGAAAGGGAGGTTCCGGAGCGGCGGGTGCGGCCGGGACGTACGCTGCGTTGCATGAAAGGTCGTCCGCTTCGTTTCACGCCGCGCCGCGACGCCGGGATGCACCGATATGAGCGTGCTCTGGAGCATGCCGGTTTCAGTCCCGTCGCGGGCGTCGACGAGGCCGGGCGGGGAGCGTGCGCGGGCCCGCTGGTGGTGGCGGCGGTGATGCTCCGCGGCGGCCGGCGCCGGATCGAGGGCCTCACCGACTCCAAGCTCCTCACTCCCGGGCGCCGCGAGGAGCTGTACACCGAGATCACCGAGCGCGCGCAGGCGTGGAGCGCGGTGGTCGTCCCGTGCCACGACATCGACCGGCTCGGCCTCCACCGCTGCAACGTGACGGGGATGCGGCGCGCCCTCGCCGCCCTGGACGAGCAGCCCGCCTACGTCCTCAGTGACGGGTTCCCGGTTCCCGGCCTGAGCGTCCCCGGACTGGCGATGGTCAAGGGCGACCAGGTCGCGGCCTGCGTGGCGGCCGCCTCGATCGTCGCGAAGGTCACCCGGGACCGGATCATGGTCGATCTCCATGAGCGCTACCCGGACTACGGGTTCGACCTCCACAAGGGCTACGTGACCCGGGCGCACGGCAGAGCCCTCGCCGCGCACGGACCTTGCCCTGAACATCGCTTCTCCTACGTCAACGTCGGTCGTGCCCTGCGTAACAATGGAGAGGTGGAGTTGGTGGAGGACACCGATGGGGAGGTCCCCGGCGAGGACTGCACGGAAGGGGCACGAGCGTGAGCGCCGAAGATCTCGAAAAGTACGAGACCGAGATGGAGCTGCAGCTCTACCGCGAGTACCGCGACGTCCTCGGGCTCTTCGCCTACGTCGTGGAAACCGACCGCAGGTTCTACCTCACCAACTCCGTCGACCTGCAGGTCCGCACCACCGACAACGGCGAGACCTACTTCGAGGTCACGATGCAGGACGCCTGGGTCTGGGACATGTACCGCCCCGCCCGCTTCGTCAAGAACGTGCGTGTCGTCACCTTCAAGGACGTCAACATCGAAGAACTGGCCAAGACCGACTTCGAACTCCCCGCCAAGTAACCCGCCCCCACGGCCCGCACCCGACTCACCGCTGACGCTTCCGCCGCCGGCGCCACACATGGCGCCGCAGCGGCCCCCTCAACCAT
>NZ_SMKM01000416.1 GCF_004348665.1 Actinomadura sp. GC306
CCCCGGGGATGTAGCGGGGCGGGCGCGGGCCTACTCCTCGATCTTCAGGCGGATGCGGCGGAAGCCGCGGCCCTTGTTCTCCACCTTCGCCACCCGGATGCGGCCGATCTGCTTGGTGGAGCCGACGTGGGTGCCGCCGTCCGCCTGGGTGTCGAGGCCGACGATGTCGACGATGCGGACGTCCTGCACCTCGGGCGGCACCAGGTTCGTCGCCGTCCGGATGATGTCGGGGATCTCGAACGCCTCGGCCCGCGGGAGCGTCTTGACGTCGATGCGCCGGTCGGCCTCGACCTCGGCGTTGCACGCGTCCTCGACGGCCTGCTTGAAGCCGGGCGGGACCTCCCGCAGGTCGAAGTCCATCCGCGCGGTCAGCGGCTCCATGTTGCCGCCGGTGACCAGGCAGCCGTAGTCGCGGAACACCACCCCGCACAGCAGGTGCAGCCCGGAGTGGGTGCGCATGAGGGCGGTGCGGCGGTCGTCCTCGACGGCACCGCGCACGACCGTGCCGACCGGCGGGACGGGGTCGCCCTCCACCGGGATCAGCTCCAGGTCGTCCCCTTTGCGCACCCCGGCGATGCGGGTCTGCACGCCCTGCCACAGCAGGACCCCGTGGTCCGGCGGCTGGCCACCGCCCCCCGGATAGAACGCCGACCTGTCGAGGACGATCCCCTCCGGGCCCGCGGCGAGGACGACGGCCTCCCACTCGCGGAGGGCCTGGTCGTCCAGTTCCAGCCGGGTCGTGCGCCCATGAACCTCGCTCATGCGCCCACCCTAGAGATCACCAGGGGCCGTAGGGACCCGATCGGCGGTCGCCGCGGCCGTTCTTCTTGTACGGCGCCACCGCCGGGCGGACGTCGGCGAGGTAGATGGCGGCGGCGATGAACGCCGCGACCGGGAGGATGCCGATCAGCAGGCCGATCGGGCGGATGCCGAGCGCGGCGGGCGCGATCGCGTGGGCACCGCCCAGCACCACCGCGACGACCAGGACGATCATCCACATCTTCTTGCGCCACTTGCCCGCGGCGGAGAACGCGCTCTCCGGGACGGACAGCGAGTCGACCAGCGCCCACGCCTCCATCACGAACGCGATGATCAGCAGCAGCCAGAAGAAGTAGTCCAGGACATTGAAGCCCGCCATCGGCGATCAGCGCTCCTGCTCGTTTCGGACGGCGGCTCCGCGCCGCGCACACGGGGTTCTGACTACCCCAACCCTATGCGCGTCGTCCAGCCTTGGCCGGTGCCCCGCCCGCACCCGCGAGAACGGAGCCGCCTGTGGGGGAAGACGAAGGAGCCCGGCCGGGTGTTCCCGGCCGGGCCCCGCGAATCGAGGGGCGCTCAGGCGCCGCTCTTCTTCGTGGTGGTGCGGGCCTGCGTCCGCGGCTGCGCGGGCTTGCGGGCCTGGGTGCTGCGGGCCTGGGTGCTGCGGGCCTGCGCGGTGCTGGCCTGCGTGGTGCGGGTCCTCGTGCCCGCGGCCGGCTTCGCGTCGGCGTCGGTCAGCTCGGCCACCTCGGCGGCCTCGCGGTGCACGACCTTCCGGCCGCGCTCGGCGAGCTCGTCGATGAACTCGGCGGCCAGGGTGCCGACGTGCGTCGCGTAGGCGACGGCCGCGCCGGGCAGGTCCTTGGCGTCGACGCGCTCCTGGTAGCGGTTGACCTCGCCGCGGTAGCGCTCGACGGTGCCGCGCACCTGGTCGCGGTAGCGGTCGACCGTCTCGCGGACCTCGCCCTGGTACTTCGTCGCGGTCTCGCGGGCCCGGCCCTGGTACTTGGTCACGTGCTCGGGGACCTCGCGGAGCTTCTCCACCGCGAAGTCACCCGCGCCGGCCACGGCGTACACGGCCTTGCTCTCGCGGAAATTACTGGCCAGCGTCATCCGACCTCATCCTTTCCATCCTGTTCGATGTGCTCTGGCATGGCTCGTTCGGGAACGTCCGGCTCGTCCGCCGCTCGCCCGGCGCGGCCGCGCTCGGCCGCGTCGCCGGCCTCGGTCTCCGCCTTGGTCTCGAAATCGGCGTCGGCCTCGGAATCGGCCTCGAAATCGGCCTCGGTTTCGGCATCGGCCTCGGGCTCGGCGTGCCCGCCCGGGAAGATGCCCGCCGCCTCGTTCTCCTTCAGGAAGGAGGCGTAGATGTCGAGCAGGACCTGCTTCTGCCGTTCGGTGAGGAGCAGGTCGTCCCGGACCGCCGCCTGGACGTCCGTGTCGGCCTCGCGGTCTTCGAGGATCCCGGCCTGCACGTACAGCGCCTCGGCCGAGATGCGCAGCCCCTTGGCGATCTGCTGCAGGATCTCGGCGCTCGGCTTGCGCAGCCCGCGCTCGATCTGGCTCAGGTACGGGTTCGATATCCCGGACACGTCCGCGAGCTGGCGCAGCGAGATCTTCGCCCGCGTCCGCTGCTCGCGGATGTACTCCCCGATGGAGCCGACCTTGGAACTTGCCATGTCTCCACCCTGCGTCATAGTGCTTGCAATTGCAAGCACTCTAGCTAGCACTCGGCGGTGAGTCCGCTCACATGCCGTCCCGCAAGGTGGGTGAAATAGGGAGAAAGCTCAGTTGACCTTGGAAGACGGGACCGTCCAGGTGTTGCAGACGGCCAGCCGGCGGCCCTCGTAGCCGGTGACGACCCAGCCCGCGTAGGCGCGTCCCGAGCCGTGGTCGCGCTTCTCGGGCGGCAGCCGCTCGTCGCCGCGGCCGCGCACGTCGCGGATCATGGCGTTGAACTGGGCCTGCGTCATCGGGAGCGTGACCCGCTCCGCGCCGAGGAACGCGCCCGCGAAGCACTGCGCCTGCAGCTCGATGCGGCGGCTCGCCTCGTTGCGCCGGTCGATGTCGCCGGTGTCCATCAGCCGGTTCCCGTAGAGCAGGATCCCGGCCCGGTGCTGGACGTGGTGGCCGTACTCGTGCGCGATGACCCGCGCGAACACCGCCCAGTTGGAGAGCGGCTCACCGCCCGAGGTCTCCACGACGTGCCGGACCCCGATGTACATCGTGTTGTTGGCCGGGCAGTAGAACGCGGACGCGCCCGGCGCCGGGTAGGTGCCGCAGGGGCTGCGGCCGGGCTGGTCCCAGAACACGCGGTCGGGCTCGTCGAACCGCATCCCCGCCTTGCCGAACTGCTGGGACCACGAGCTGTCGAGGCAGTCGCTCAGCACGTTCATGAACCGGCGCATCGACGCGCTGCTCGGCTGGATGGCGGGCACCCGGCAGCTCACCGGCGTCAGCGCGCCGCTCTCGTAGAGCTTGTTGCCGACGGCCTGCTCCCGGGCGGACCCCCCGCCGCCGGACGTGATCGGCGGCCGGTTGGTCGTGGCGGCCCCGCTCTGCCCGACGAGGAACGTCGCCCCGAGGATCGCGATCACCGCGACCGATGCGAGGGCGCCCAGGATGCCGGCGACCGTCCCGCCCGCGCTGCGGCGCGGCGGCGGGCGCAGCGGCGGGCGCAGCGGGACGTACCGGTACTGGTGCGCGTACGGCGGCTGCACGGGCGGACGGCCCGGCGGCCCGTACGGCGGCGGGCCGTATCCCGGCGGACCGGGCACGGGGCGGCCGTACGGCGGAGCCGGGGGCCGTCCCGGGGG
>NZ_SMKM01000417.1 GCF_004348665.1 Actinomadura sp. GC306
GAGCCGTTCCCCTACGCCCAGGAGATCCCGAGGCAGTCACCGGCGCCGGTCTCCCAGCCGTCCCCGCGGACGACGGAGACCCCGGCCCCCGCCGCGTCCGCCGACCCCGTCTCCGGCACACCGGTGCACACCGCTCCTCCTCCGCTCGCGCCGCCACCCCAGGTCGACGAACCCTGGCGCACGGCGAGCGCGCCCAAGCGCAAGCGCAAGCGGATCAACAAGAAGCTCCTCTTCGGCGTGATCGGCGGCGTGGCCGCCGCGGCGCTGGTCGCGGGCGGTGTCGTGGTGCTGCTCGGGCTGCCCGGCGGCTCCGAGAAGAGCACCGGTGGAGCGCGGCTCGCGGGGAACCTGTTCCCGGCCGACCCGGCGGCACGCTCCGACGGCCGCGATCAGGAACTCACCGGCGTCGCCGCTGCCGGGTCCACCGTGGTCGCCGTCGGCGGCGAGTCCGCCCCCGGCGGCAACCGGGGCGTCTTCCTCGTGTCCACCGACGGGGGACGCACCTACAAGACCGGACGGGTCGAGGGCCACGACGGCGGTGAGCCGGGCGCCGCGGAGGTGCCGAAGGTCGTCGGCGGCGGTCCGGACGGCTGGGTCGCGATCGGCGGCCGGCCAGGCGGCGGGCTCGTCTGGACGAGCGACAACGGCAGTGAATGGCGTCGCCAGCCCGACGCGGCGGGCGACGTCTTCGGCCCCGGCAACCGCGTCACGGACGTCATCCGTACCGACAAGGGCTTCCTCGCGATCGGCGAGCACTCCCGCAAGCGCGACTTCAGCGACTCGGTCCCCGCCCTCTGGCTTTCGACCGACGGCCGGAACTGGGATGCGCTGACCGGCAAGCAGACCGGGCTGCCGCTCCGCGGGAAGGTCGTGGTGGAGGAGGTCGGGTCCCACGGCGGCGTGGTGCTGCTGGAGTCCAAGCACCACCCGGGCGGGGACAAGCCCCCCTTCAACCGCGCATGGCGTTCCACCGACGGTGGCCGCACCTGGTCACCCGCCGAGATCCCCGCCCCGAAGGGCACCCGCGGACTGAAGGTCGGCGGCGGCCAGGCCGGGCTCGTGGCCGTCCGCGAGGTCAAGTCCGGCAAATCGATCTATGGGCAAATCTACACGTCCACGGACGCGACCGAGTGGACCAAGGGCGGCAAGCTGGAACCGGACGGCTACCGCTACGTCCGGCGCCTGATCGGCACCGAGACGGGCTATGTCGGCCTCTTGGAGCGCGGACGCGATCTGCTGGTGTCGCGCTCGGCGGACGGCAGGTCCTGGCAGGAGGCGGGCACGCTTCCCGCAGCCTCCGGCCGCGTGCTGCTCGGGGCGTCCGCCACCGGCGCCCAGACCGTGCTGGTCGGCCGGGACCCGGGCAACGGCGACCTCAACGCGCTGCTGGCCGTGCGCGACGCGAACGGCGCCGAGGTCCCGGTCGACCCGCTCAAGATCTCCGGCACCTTCCGCAGCGACCAGGCGGTCACCGCGGTCTCCGCGGCGGGCGGGCAGGCGGTCGCCGTCGGCAGCACAGGCGGCGACGCGGCGATCTGGACCTCCGCGGACGGCTCGGCCTGGAACCGCGCCCGCTTCTCCGGCGGTATCTCCCGGCCGGCCCTGCAGCGCCTGCTCAGCGTCGCGCACGGCGACGCCGGCTGGCTCGCGGTCGGCGCCGGAGGCGGCAACCCCGGCAGACCGCTGGTGCTGACGTCGCCGGACGGCGGGATCTGGAACGCCGCCGACACCGACCGGGTGTTCGAGCCGAAGAAGACCCGTCCCCTCGCCACCTATGGCGCCGCATCCGGCCCGTCCGGCTACGTCGTCGTCGGCGACGACGGGCCGTCCGGCGCGATCTGGTTCTCTCCCGACCTGACGACCTGGCAGCGGGGCGGCGGCGTGGGCCGCAACGACCTCACCGCAGAGAAGAACGGCAACCGCTGGGTCCGGTCGGCCGTCGGCGGGCCCTTCGGCTTCGTCGCGGCCGGCGGCTTGCGGAACCCGAAGACGTCGGTGCCCGGCAGCCCGGCGGTCTGGACGTCGCCCGACGGCAAGAAGTGGCGGCTTCAGGAGCTCAAGCTGCCTTCCGGCATGGCCCACGGCTGGCTCACGCACATCGCGGCCAAGGGGAATGTCCTCGTCGCGGCGGGACAGGGTTCGAGCAGGGCGGGGACCACCGGGCTCGCCTACGTCTCCACCGACGGCGGCCAGAGCTGGCACCAGAGTGAGTTGCCGGCCCCCGACTCGGCCGGTGGCGTGCGGGTCACCGCCGTGACGGCGACACCGCGGGGCTTCACCGTCTCCGGAGCCGCCGGAAGCACCGGCATGTCCGATGTCGTCACGTGGACGTCGGCCGACGGGACGTCGTGGGAGGTGCAGACGCCCGATGACGACGTCCTGTCCGGGGCGGGTCAGCAGGAGATCACGGGCTTGACGCCGTTCAAGAACACGCTGCTCGGCGTGGGACGAACCGTGTCCGGCTCCGGCGAGCAGCCCCTCCTATGGAGCCGTCCCCTCTCCTGAGGTCCCCCGGGCGGCGGGCGCCCTGGGGCCCCGGCTCAGCGTTCGCCGTGCGGTGGGCTAGGGTCGCAGCCCGGGATGTTCTCTAATCCGTCCGCGGCCTCGGTCGTGCGGCGGGTTTGCCGCGGGACGTACACGTGCGTCGGCACCATCGTGGCCCCGCGGGCGTCCTCGCGGTCGCGGGAGCGGTTGCGGCGGGCGCCGTAGGGGGCGACGACACGGCGGTAGAACGGTTTGCGGATCATGGTCGGGACGAGGCGGTAGCCGCCGCGGACCATGACGTTCCGCCAGTACTGCGGCGAGGAGATGAAGCCCTCGCGCAGCATGTGCCGCTGCAGGAGCAGTTCCGAGCGCAGCAGGTCGCGGCCGCCGCGCCGCTCGTAGGCACCGTCGCCGACCCGGTAGTAGACGAGCGGCTCGGCGACGTTCACCATCCGCGCGCCGTTCGCGATCATGCGCACGAACAGCCAGTAGTCCTCCATCAAGGGAAGATCACCGTAGCCCCCCGCGGCGACGACGGCGCTGCGGCGGTAGACGACCGTGGGGTGGTTGAAGGGGTCGTGGAGGCGGGAGTAGCGGGCGATGTCGGCGGGGTCGCTCGGCGGGGTGCGCTGCCCGACGATGTCGGAGATGTCGGTGTCGAACTCCAGCAGGCCGGCGCCGACGAGGTCGGCGCCGGCGCGCACCAGCGGCACCTGGGTCTGGAAGCGGTGCGGCATGGCGACGTCGTCGGCGTCCATGCGGGCGACGATGTCGTGGTGGGAGGCGCGGAGGCCGGCGTCCAGCGCGGGGCCGAGGCCGCGGTTGTGTTCGAGGGGGACGAAGGACGTCTCGACCGGGCTGCCGGCGACCAGCGCGCGCAGGCAGGCGGCAAGTTCGGGGGCGACGGGGCCGTCCTGGACCAGGACGACCTGGTCGGGGCGCAGGGTCTGCTCGTGCACCGCACTGCGGAAGGCGACCCGTACGTGCTCCGCTCGATCACCGCCGTACACGGTCATGAGCAGGGTGAAGGGTTCGGGCTGCATGCGTCCGTTCCGGGGAGCGTGGGCGCCCGGTAGAGCCCTGTGCGGGGG
>NZ_SMKM01000418.1 GCF_004348665.1 Actinomadura sp. GC306
GTGCGAGGGGTCCGGTGGGTGGGACGGGCCGGCGGAGCGGCGGCGCCCGGCGGGCTTCCGTCAGGCGGCGTCGGTGTCGGTGCTGCGCAGCACGTACATGTCGTCACCGAACACGGCCGAGATCTGGAGCTCACCCCCGAGAGCCCGGACGTATCGGGCGATCGTGTCGACGGTGGAGACCTCGCCCCGCTCGATCTGGGACACGCGGCTCTTGGTAACGCCCATCCGGTCGGCCACCTCGCTCTGCGACAGCCCGATGGCCTTTCGCCTCTCCGCGAGCCGGTGCCCATCGATGTACGCCTGGTTGCGCTTGCGGGCCTCGGCCACACCCTGTTCGCCGCCGGCGCCCGCAACGACGTCGGTCCGCACATCGCGCCACTTGGGAAAGTTCGTCATGGTGCCCGCCCTTCTTCGCTCTCGCGCTCCTTCACGTAGTCGGCGTACAGCTCTTCGGCACGCGGAATCGCCTTCCGATACCAGCCGGACCAGTCTCCCGACTTGTCTCCGCCCACAAGGAGGATCGCCGACCGCCACGGGTCGAAGACGAACAGAATCCGAATCTCCGTGCGCCCCGCCGACCCCGGACGCAACTCCTTCAGGTTGTGGATCTCCGAACCTTCCAGCCGATCGACCATGGGGCGGCCAAGTCCGGGACCGCCCTCGGCCAACCGGTCGATGGCGTCGACCACCTGGGCCGTGGAGCGCTCATCCAATGTGTCGATCCAGGTGAGGAACTCGTTGGTGACGCGTATCTCCCACTCCTCGACCATAAGCGGGAGTTTAGCAAATCCTTCACCCGGGGAATGCGCGAGTGGGTCGGGACGGACAACGGCGCTAGGTGGTCCGGTGGGTGGGACGGGGGTTGATGAGACTGGAGTCTCATGTTAGAACGTGTTCTAGATCTGTGGCCAAGCAAGCGCTCAGTCTCGGGGGCTCGCGGTTCGAGTCCCCCGCCCCGGACGAAGGGTCTCCCGCATGGCACTTGAGACGTCCATCGCCTCGGCCACCCGGCCGTTCCGCGCACCCGAGATCGACATCATCGACCCCGGCGTGTACGAGCGCGGGGGGATCCCGCACCAGCAGTTCGCGTGGCTGCGCGACAACGACCCCGTCCACTGGCACCAGGACCCGAACGACGGGGTGCCGGGGTTCTGGGCGGTGACCCGGCACGAGGACGTCGTGCAGGTGTCGCGGCGGGCGGACCCGTTCTCGTCGCAGAAGCGGACGTCGATGTTCGAGGAGTTCACCGACGACGACATCGCCCTGTACGGGCAGATGATGCTGTTCCAGGACCCGCCGGACCACACCCGGCTGCGGGCCATGGTGAACAAGGGCTTCACCCCGCGCATGATCGGCAGGCTGCAGGACCACATCCGGGAAATCTGCCACCGGCTCATAGACGAGGCGGCGCCTTTGGGCGAGTGTGACTTCGTGGAGTACTTCGCCGCGCCGCTGCCGCTCTACACGATCTGCGAGCTGCTCGGCGCGCCGCTGGAGGACCGGAAGAAGATCTTCCACTGGTCCAACAAGCTGGTGGCGTTCAACGACCCCGAGTACATCGGGGACCGGACGGAGTCGCAGCTCTGCGCGGCCGAGTTCGCCGGCTGGGCCGGGGAGCTGGCAAGCAGCCGGGCCTCGACGCCGCGCGACGACATCGTGACCAAGCTGCTCACCCCGGACGCGGACGGCTCCCGCATCACCGACGAGGAGTTCCAGCTCTTCGTGATCATGCTGTCGATCGCCGGGAACGAGACGACGCGGACGGCGACGGCGGGCGGCATGCAGGCGTTCTTCGAGCGGCCCGACCAGTGGGAGCGGCTCAAGGCGGACCGGAGCCTGCTGCCCACCGCGGTGGAGGAGATCGTCCGCTGGGTGAGCCCGATCAACCAGTTCCGCCGGACCGCCCTCACCGACGTGGAACTGGGCGGCAAGCAGATCCGGGCCGGCGACAAGGTCGTGCTGTTCTACGGCTCCGCGAACCGCGACGAGCGGGTGTTCGACGACCCGTTCTCGTTCGATGTGGGCCGCGACCCCAACCCGCACATCGGGTTCGGGGGCGGCGGGCCGCACTTCTGCCTCGGCACCCATCTGGCCCGGCTGAACCTGAAGATCATCTTCGAGACGATCCTGGACCGGATGCCCGACATCCGGCCCGCCGGCGAACCCCGCCGGCTGCGGTCGAACTTCGTCAACGGGCTGAAGGAGCTGCCGGTGCGCTTCACCCCGTCCTGACCACGAGGAGGCCCCGTGAGCGTCACCCCCGACATCGAGCTGGTCGACCCCGGTCCGTACGAGCACGGCGGCGTCCCGCACGGGCAGTTCGCGTGGCTGCGCGAGCACGACCCGGTGCACCGCCACCACGGCGACCCGGACCGGGGCCAGCCGCCGTTCTGGGCGGTGACGCGGCACGAGGACGTGGTGCACGTGTCGCGGCACCCCGAGCTGTTCTCCTCGTGGCGGCGGCTGGCGCTGTTCGAGGAGCCGGAGGAGGAGGCCCTCCAGCTCCAGCGGATGATGATGCTCAACCAGGACCCGCCCGAGCACTCGCGGAAGCGGAGCATCGTCAACCGGGGCTTCACCCCGCGCGCCATCGCCGCGCTGGAGGAGCACGTCCGGGACATCTGCCGGGACCTGGTCGCGGAGACGCTCGAACGGGGAGCGGAGGCCGACTTCGTGCGGGACCTGGCGGCCCCGCTCCCGCTGTACGTGATCTGCGAGCTGCTCGGCGCCCCGCCGGAGGACCGGGAGAAGATCTTCCACTGGTCGAACACGCTGATCGGCGGGGACGACCCGGACTTCCAGCGCTCGCCGGAGGAGGGCCAGGCCGCGGCGACGGAGCTGTACGCGTACGCCAACGTGCTCGCCGCCGACCGGCGCGAGAACCCCCGCGACGACATCGTCACCAAGCTGCTCCAGCCGGACGCCGACGGGCAGGTGCTGAGCGGCGACGAGTTCGAGCTGTTCGTGATGCTGCTGTCGGTCGCGGGCAACGAGACGACCCGCAACGCGGCGAGCGGCGGGATGCTGGCGCTGCTGGAGCATCCGGAGCAGTGGGAGCGGCTGCGGGCCGACCGCACCCTCGTCGCACCGGCGGCGGACGAGATCGTCCGCTGGGTCACCCCGGTCAACCTGTTCAAGCGGACGGCCGCCAGGGACACCGAGCTGCGCGGCCGAAAGATCGCGGAGGGCGACAAGGTCGTGGTGTTCTACGCGTCCGCCAACCGCGACGAGGCCGTGTTCGCGGACCCGTTCACGTTCGACGTGGGCCGCGACCCCAATCCGCACATCGGCTTCGGCGGAGGCGGGCCCCACTTCTGCCTCGGCTCACACCTTGCCCGACTCGAGCTCCGTGTGCTTTTCGAAACACTTTTGGACGCGGTGCCCAATATTGAACTCAACGGTAACGTTAGGAGGCTAAGGTCTAGTTTCATCAACGGCATCAAGGAGATGCCGGTTCGCGTGCGGCCGGCGTCGTCCTGAGCGGCGGGTACCGAGTGACGGGAGTGGTGCGTGGGCGGGGAACGGCGTGGGTGAGGCAGGCGGGGCG
>NZ_SMKM01000419.1 GCF_004348665.1 Actinomadura sp. GC306
GGCCTGGGTGAACCGGGCGGTCGGTTCTTCGGCGGGCCGCGCCTCCTGGAACCCCGTGCCGGGTGCCGGGGCCTGGACGGTGGGGCCGGGGAGGCGCTCGGTCGCGGTCTGCGGGCGGGCGACGGCCCCGTCGCGTTCGCCGAGGAGCCACAGCAGGACGTCCTCGGAGGTCGGGCGGTTCTGCGGGTCCTTGGCGAGGCAGGCCGCGGCGACCTCGGCGAGCCTGCCCGGCAGCACGCCGAGGTCGGGCGTCTCGTGCATGATCCGGTACATGACGGCGGGCAGCGGGCCGCCCGCGAAGGGGTCGCGGCCGGTGGCGGCGTACAGCAGGGTGCCCGCCCAGGCGAACAGGTCGGTGGCGGGCTGGACGCGGCCGGAGAACTGCTCGGGCGCCATGTAGGCGGGCGTCCCGACGACCTGGCTGGTCAGCGTGGCCCCGGCGTCGAACGCGCGGGCGATGCCGAAGTCGATCACGCGGGGCCCGTCCGGCCCCATCAGGACGTTCTGCGGCTTGAAGTCGCGGTGCACGACGTTGGCGCGGTGGATCGCCGACAGCGCCGTCACCGAGCTGATGGCGAGGCGGTCGAGGTCGGCGCCCGAGCGCGGCCCCTCCTCCTGGACGAGCGCGCGCAGCGACCGGCCCGGGATGTACTCGCTGACGATGTAGGGGCGGTCACCGGCCATGTCGGCTTCGAGCATCTGCGCGGTGCAGAACCCGGCGACGCGCTGCAGCAGGGCCAGTTCGCGGACGAAGCGCTCCCGGGCGCCGGCGTCCCCCAGCAGCTGCGTGTGCAGGAGTTTCACCGCGACGCGGGACGGCCCGCCGGCGGGTTCCACCGGGCGGCCGAGGTACACCACGCCCTGGCCCCCGGTGCCGATCCGGCCGAGCAGCTCCCAGCCGCCGAGGCGCGCCGGGTCGGCCGCGGTGAGGGGAATCGGGCCCGCCATTCGTACCCCCGTCCGGGTCCCCCGGAAAAATTCGGCATTCCACCGGGCACAAATCCGCTCCGCCCGGCATCGAAGAGTATAGATACGGGGAGCCCGGAGCGGGAGAGACAAGGCATGACCGAAATGCATTCACCAATTGCCCGGTTCATGAGGCCGGCGAGCGCGGTCGCGGGGCTGGTCCTGGCGGCGGGGGTGCTGACCGCGTGCGGGGACGCGGGGGCGACCATCACCCGGCTGACGGTGGGGACGCCGGGCCCCGATCCGTACACGCTGATGTCCGGAACGGACAAGACCGACATCAAGGAGCGGCCGAAGGCGGGCGGGACCACGACCGGCGACTCCCCCGGCCTGTACGGGGGGACGCGCCGGGAGGCGACCTGCGACCCGCAGAAACTGATCGAGTTCCTGCAGGCCAATCCCGACAAGGCGGGCGCCTGGGCGAAGGTCCACGGAATCCCGGTGGACGACATCCCGCGGTACGTGTCGCGGCTGACACCGGTCGTCCTGCGGACCGACACGCTCGTCACCAACCACGGCTACCGGAACGGAGAACCGACCAGCGGGCCCGCCGTGCTGCAGGCGGGAATGGGCGTTCTGGTCAATGGCTACGGGGTGCCGGCGGTGAAGTGCAATTGCGGCAATCCGCTGACCCGTCCCGACAAAAAGATCTCCCCGGACGGCGCGTCCTACACCGGCCGGTCCTGGCCGGGATTCGAAGAGCGGAAAGTGACCGAGATCGAACCGCGGGACGCAAAGAAGGGGACGATCGTCACGTTCGTCCTGGTCGATCCCGAGGGCACGATGGGGTTCGAGCGGCCCCGCGCCACCGAGGGCGAGGCGGACGGGCCGCCGGCGGAGCTCCCGGCGACCGAGACCGAGCTCACCGGCGACTCGCCGTCGCCGTACGACTCGGGCCTTCCGTCCCCGGGGACGGGCTCGCCGGGGACGGAGTCCCCCGGCACCGAGCCGACGGGCACCGAGTCCCCCGGCACGCCCTCCCCCGGCACCGGGGAGGACGGCGGGGACCAGCCCGCCTCACCGGGCGTGACCTCGCAGGACCCGGGTATGGGCGGCGGCGGGGACCCCACCGGCGCGGGCACCGGCACGGGCTCTGGCACGGAGCCGGGGCCGCCGATGTCGCTGCCGCCGGGCGAGGAGCCCGCGCCGCCGGTGGGCTGACCGTCGTGCGATATCTTTGCTCATATGAGCAGTACTTCAGATATCGCCCCCGGCGGCACCCCCGCCGACGCGTGCGCCGTCCGCGTGGTCGATCCTGAGAAGGTCGCCCTCGTCACCGCCGCCCTGCCGGACGCGGAGACGGTCGCCGAGCTGGCGCAGGTGTTCGGGCTGCTGTCCGACCCGGGGCGGCTGAGGGTGATCACCGCGCTACTGGAGGGCGGGGAGATGTGCGTGTGCGACATCGCCGCCGCCTGCGGGCACTCGGAGTCGGCGGTCTCGCACGCGCTGCGGCTGCTGCGCGCCAACCGCGTGGTCCGGGTCCGCCGGGCCGGCCGGATGGCCTACTACCGGCTGGCCGACTCGCACGTCCGCATGCTGCTCGACCTCGCCCTCACCCACGTCGGCCACGGGGAGGAGGGCACATGACCGGGCACGGGCACAAGCACGGACCCGAACAGGGGCACGGGCACAAGCACGGGCACGGGCACGGGGTGTCGGCGACGGCCGACCGGCGGCTGCTCGGGGCCGCGCTGGCGCTGATCCTCGTCTTCATGGTGGGCGAGGTCGCCGTGGGCCTCATCGCGGGCTCGCTGGCACTGATCACCGACGCCGCGCACATGACCACCGACGCGTTCGCGATCGCGCTGGCGCTGGTCACGATGCGCATCGCGGCGCGCCCGCCGAAGGGCGGCTTCACCTACGGCCTGCGCCGCGCCGAGATCCTGTCGGCCCAGCTCAACGGGCTGACGCTGATCCTGCTCACCGGCTACTTCACCTACGAGGGCGTCCGGCGGCTGATCGAGCCGCACGCCGTCGAGGGGAAGTTCGTGTTCTGGACGGCGCTCGTCGGCATCGCGGTCAACATCGCGGCGACCTGGCTGATCAGCCGGGCGGACCGGAGCAGCCTCAACATCGAGGGCGCGTTCCAGCACATCCTCAACGACCTGTTCGCGTTCATCGCCACGGCCATCGCGGGCCTGGTCGTGTGGACGACCGGCTTCAACCGGGCGGACGCGATCGCGTCCCTGCTGGTGGCCGGGCTGATGCTGAAGGCCGGGTACGGGCTGCTGCGGGACGCGGGCCGGGTTCTGATGGAGGCCGCGCCGGCGGGCATCGACCCGTCCGAACTCGGCACCAGGCTGGCCGCGCGCCCCTGCGTGCACGAGGTGCACGACCTGCACGTGTGGGAGGTCAGCTCCGGCTACCCGGCGCTGTCCGCGCACGTCCTGGTCGACACCGGGGGCGACTGCCACGCCGTCCGCCGCGACCTCCAGGAGGTGCTGCGGACCTCGTACGGCATCACCCACACGACCCTGGAGGTCGACCACGTCCACGAGTCCGCGGCGGACGGGCACGGCCACTGCGACGACCCGCACGGCCCCCGCCACGTAGGCGATGCCCGCACCCCCCACAAACACAC
>NZ_SMKM01000041.1 GCF_004348665.1 Actinomadura sp. GC306
GTGTTCGACTGGGGATTGGACGTATTGTGCGGCGATGCACGGGCTCATGATGTCCGGCGGCGAGACCCGAGATCACATTTGTCGAGTGGACGCGACCGCGGCGGCGGCGCGGACACGACGGTGAAACGGGAGGCCGAACATGACGGAAGTCAAGAGCATTGAGAAGCCGGATGACCGGCGCGATTTCCCGATGGGGCACCTTGAGGTCGTCAGCATGACGGGGCTGGTGTTCGGGAAGGCGACGTTCGAGCCCGGCTGGCGCTGGACGGAGTCGGTGAAGGACATCGCCGGCACCGAGCTCTGCGAAGTCCACCACAACGGGTACGTCATCCAAGGCCGGTTGCGCATCCGGATGCGGGACGGCGCCGAGGCGGAGGTCGACCCCGGGGACGTATTCGTGGTCGAGCCCGGCCATGACGCCTGGGTGGTCGGCGACGAGCCGTGCGTCGTCCTCGACTTCGCCGGCGGCATCGGCGACTACGCGAAGGCGTAGGGCCCGGCGCGGGGGGCGGCCCGTCGTCCCAAGCGGGCCGCCGCCCCGAGCACGGCTAGCGGATCGTGCTGAGCCGGGCCTGGTCGGCGGTGACGAGTTCGGCGAACTCGGTGGCGAGGGGGCTCAGCGCGTCCCATTGGCGGGCCGCCCAGCCGACCGTGATAGGGGACAGCGCCGGAATGGGCACCGTCCGCACGGGTGCGGCCGGGGAGAGCGCGAGCCTGGGCAGTGCGGGCAGTATGGCGTGCCCGACGCCGAGTTCGGCGAGCAGGACCGCGGTGTCCCAGTCGGCCACCCCGACGGTCCGTTCGGGCGTGCATCCGAGCCGCACGAAGTTCTCCGCGAGACGCCGGTGTGAGGCCGAGTTCGCGGGATGTGCGATGTAGCGGATCGAGCGCAGGTCGTGCGGATCGATGGTCTCCCGGTCGGCGAGCGGATCACCGGCGTTGACCACGAGGACCCACGGGAGGTCGATGACCGGCCGCTGCTGGACGCCGGGAGCCGGCTGTCCCAGCGTGATCCAGGCCAGGTCCGCCTGCCCGTTCTGCAGGAGTTCCAGGCAGCGGCGGGTGGAGTGGGCGGACTGGAAGTCCAGCGTCGCCTCCGGATGGCGGTCGCGGAAGGCGGTGATCGCGTCCGGCATGAAGTGCCGGACGGTCACCCCGCCGGTGGTGACCTTCACGGTCCCGCCGTCCCCGTCGCGGAGTTCGCGCAGGCGGCGGACGGCGGAGTCGAGGCCGGTGATGCCGCCGAGCGCCGCCTGGTACAGGATGCGGCCCGCGTCCGTCGGCGAGACTCCGCGGGGCCGCCGCTCGATCAGCGTGAGCCCCAGTTCGCGTTCGAGCCGCCTGACGTGCTGGCTGACCGCCGACTGGCTGCAGGAGAGCGTCCGGGCGACCGCACTGAGGTTGCGGGTCTCGCACACGGCGATGAAGACCCGGAGGTCGTCGAGCGTCACTGGCCCAAGGTAACGCTTGGAGTTGCCTAAGCAAATCCAAGAATTGACTGGAGGGTGTCCGGGCGCCAGGCTGAGTGGACGGGCCGACTGGTTCCGGACGCGGCGGCAACCCGTCCGCGGCACCCGGCGCCGCCCGCCGGTGACCCGGGACATACGGCGGCCGACGATCGGGGAGGCGGGCGGGTGCCGACCATTGGGAGGTGCGCCCATGCCGACCGATTCCGCGGCCGGACTCCTCCTCGCCCGGGGAGCGGATCGGCTGGAGCATCCAGGCGGCACGCTTTACGCGCATCTGCGCCGCGTGCACGCGACGCTCGGCGAGTGGGGAGCGCGACCTGAGCTGCGGCTGGCGGGGCTGTGCCACGCGTTCTACGGAACGGACGGCTTCGCCCCGGCCCTGGGCGACCCGGACCGGCGCGGCGAGCTGATCGACGTCATCGGGGCGGAGGCCGAGGCGCTGGTCTACCTGTACGCCAGTTGCGACCGTTCCCGGACGTATCCGCACCTGGCATCGGCCGACGGGCCGTTCACCGACCGCTTCACCGGAACCGTCCACCGCCCGCCCGAGGGGCGGCGCCGCGACTTCGCCGAACTCACCGTGGCGAACGAACTGGACGTCCTCACCGCGTCCCCCGCCCTGCGTGCCGCACATGGCGAAGCCCTGACAGCCCTGTTCGCCACCTGGCGCCCGCTGCTCAGCCCGGCGGCCGACCGCGCCGTCCAAGCCTTCACGAAGACCTGGGTCGGCCGGCCGGCCGTGGGGCGTTAGACGCGCGTCAGCGGTGGTGTTTCGCGAGGGCGGGGAGGAGGCGAAGGGCGTTGTCGCGGGAGATGGCGCGGTGCGCGCGGCGGTCGAGACCGGGGTCGCGGTCGAAGTCCGCGGTGTTGATGCCCACCTCGCCGGCGGAGTTGGCGGGCCAGTCGGTGCCGAACAGGACGCGTTCGGCGCCGACCGCGCCGATCAGGGTCGGGGTGGCGTACGGGGACATCGGGAGCGCCGTGTCGTAGTAGAAGCGGCGGAGGGCCCGCCGGAACTTCCGCGGGTCGGGGCCGTCGTCCTCTCTGCCCCAGCGTTCGGCGCGGCCGGCCATGTACGGCAGGAACCCGCCCCCGTGGGACAGGATCACCGACAGCCTCCGGTAGCGGTCCATGGCCCCGGAGGCGATGAGGCTGAGTGCGGTGCGGGTGGTGTCGAGCAGGAAGTCGCCGAGCCAGTCGCCCACGCCGGGGACCTCGACGATCCCCTCGGGCGCGAACGGGTGGGTGAACACGACGGCGCCGCGGCGGTCGAGCTCGGCGAGCAGCGGGTCGAACGTCCGGTCGCCGAGGTAGCGCCCACCGGCCGACGTGGTGAGCAGCACCCCGGCGGCGCCGAGCTCGTCCAGCGCGTACGCGGCCTGCTCAAGCGCCAGGTCCGGGTGGAGCATGGCGACGTTGGCGAAGAAGCCGAACCGGGTGGGGTTGTCGCGCACCAGTTCCGCCAGGGACTCGTTGCACACGCGGACGCCCGACTCGGCGACCTCGCGGTCCGCGAATATCTCGGGCGGTACGGGGGCGGACGCCACGCCCATGGCGATGCCGTTGGCCTCCATGGTCGCGAGCGTCTCCTCCAGGGTCCACTGGGCCCATCGGGGGACGTCGTCCGGCGGGATGATGCCCTGCTCCACCGCCCACTGCCGCATCTCGGGCGGGACGGCGTGGTGGTGGGTGTCGATCCGTCCGTAGGAGGGGCGGCGCGGGCTCGCGGCGGCGTCGCGCCCCTGGAGCGGCACGGACGCGGCGGCCGCGGCCATGCCGGTCGCGGCGGCCAGCTTGAGGGTCCGCCGCCGGGTGAGGTCGGACATGAACGTCTCCTGTCGATCGCGAGGTGCCGCCCACGCGAGATAATCTCATCTGAGACTATATCAGCTGCTACTAGAGTGGTCCCCATGCTGGAGGACCTGCTCGAACGCCTGCTGGCCGGGGAGGGCGGCCGCGCCGCCGATCAGGCGGGGCTGGGCATGCTGCTGGCAAAGGCCCACAACCAGAGCCGGGAGCGGATGAACGAGGCGCTGCGCCCGCTGGGCATCGACGTCCGGCAATTCGCGGTCCTGGTCGCGCTGCCGCTGTACGGCCCGGTGAGCCAGCGCGACCTGATCGGGCGCACCGGCATCGACAAGTCCACGATGGTCCGGCTCATCGACGAGTTGGAGCACGGCGGCCTGGTCTCCCGCGAGCGCGTTCCGCACGACCGGCGCGCGTACGCGATCGTGCTGACACCCCGGGGCGAGCAGGCCCTCGCGGAGGCGCGGGACGCCGCCGAGCAGGTCGGCGAGAGCATCTTCGGCCCGTTCAGCGGGGCGGAACGCGGGCAGCTCGTGAATCTGCTCCGCCGCCTCGCCGAGCACACCGTCTGACGGGCCGGCGGCTCAGTCCGGGTGGGCGCCGCCCTCGATGAAGGCGGCGAAGCCGTCGTGGAGGCGGGACAGGCCGAACTCGAAGAGCTGCTCGTGGGTGAAGTCGAAGGTGCTCTCTGAGAGAGCGGCCATGGTGGGGAACCTGCCGCTGTTCATGGCGTCGACGAGGGTGGGGCCCTGGGCCTCCCAGAACTCCTCGCTGCTGACGCCGGTGCGGCGTTCGGCGCGCAGCTCGTTGAGGTGGCTGCGCGCGAGGCCGTCCACGTAGTCGCTCTGGACGCCGATCATCATCATCAGCGTCCGGTCGTCGAGGCCCGTGGGCCGCAGCAGGCTGAACAGCCGGTCGAGGCCGCGCATGCTGTTCGGGCCGAGGAGCGGGCGGCTCTGGTCCACGTACGGGTACCAGGGGTGGTCCATGCACAGCTTCCAGTGGTGGTGCGCCTCTTCCGTCAGGATCTCGCGCCATCCGCGGCCGTCGTCGGGGTCGGTCTCCGGGACCTCGATGACGTGGTCGAGCATCAGGTCCAGCAGCTCGCTCTTGCCCGGGACGTAGCGGTAGAGCGACATGGTTCCGACGCCGAGATGGGTCGCGATGCAGCGCATCGACAGCGCGTCGAGCCCCTGGGTGAGGGAGAGCTCGTCGGCGACCTCGACGGCCGCCGCGACGATCCGGCCGAGGCTGAGCGTCGGCGGCCGGCCCCGCTGCGGCCGGGCGCGGTCGCCCCACAGCAGCTTCAAGCTCGCGTTCAGGTCGCGGCCGTCGGGCTCCTTGGTCATCGTCCGTCCTGCTGGTCCGTGCGCGGCACCGGCCGGTGCCTTCGGCAAAGCTATCGCGGACAGTTAGTGTATGCCGTACGCTAACTCGCGTATGGTGTACGCGAAGGGAGACGGCATGGCGGAGAACGCGATCCTCGCGGAGGGGGTACGCAAGCATTACGGGACGAAACGCGCGCTCGACGGCTTCGACCTGACCGTGCCGAAAGGCATGGTCTACGGGCTGCTGGGCCCGAACGGGGCGGGCAAGACCACCGCGGTGCGCATCTTTGCCACGCTCGTCCGGCCGGACGGGGGCCGGGCCGAGGTCACTGGGCTGGACGTCGCCGCCCACCCCCGGCGGGTGCGCCGCCGGATCGGGTTGGCGGGGCAGCACGCCGCGGTGGACGAGGTCCTCACCGGACGGCAGAACCTGCGGATGTTCGGCCGGCTCTTCCACCTCGGCAGGCGCCGGGCGGCGGAGCGCGCCGACGAGCTGCTGGAGCGGTTCGACCTGGTCGAGGCCGCCGACAAGGGGGTCAAGCAGTACAGCGGCGGGATGCGCCGGCGGCTCGACCTGGCCGCCAGCATGATCCTCGCGCCGGACGTCCTGTTCCTGGACGAGCCGACCACCGGGCTCGACCCCCGCGGCCGCAACGAGGTGTGGCGTTCGGTGCGGTCGCTCGTGGCTCAGGGCACGACGGTCCTGCTGACGACGCAGTACCTCGATGAGGCCGACCAGCTCGCCGGCCGTATCGCCGTCATCGACCACGGCCGGGTCATCGCGGACGGCACGCCCGGATCGCTGAAGCGGCTGATCGGCGGCGACCGCATCGAGGTGGTGGTGCGCGACCCCGCCGACCTGCCCGCGGCGGCGGAGGTGGTCGCCCGTGTCGCGTCCGCCGAGCCGACCGTCACCGAGGCGGCCGCGCGGGTGCACGCCCCGGTCACCGAGCGCGTGGCCGCGCTGACCGAGGTCGCCCGCACGCTTCAGGACGACGGCATCGCCGTCGAGGACATCGGGCTGCGCCGCCCCACGCTGGACGAGGTGTTCCTGCGCCTCACCGGACACCCCGCCGAAGACGACGAGAAGGACAAGAAGAAGGTGGAAGCGTGAGCGCCGAAAGCAGTGTCACCGTCCGGAGCGGAGTCACCGCGAAGGGCGCGGTGGTCGGCGAGGACGGGCTCGCCGGGCGCCTTTACTGGGCCGTCGCGGACTGCTGGACGATCGTTCTGCGCGGCCTGACCCACTACGTCCGGCAGCCGAGCAACATCGCCTGGCAGCTCGGGTTCCCGATCGTGTCGGTGCTGCTGTTCGGGTACGTGTTCGGCAGCGCCATGTCGGTCCCCGGCGGGGGCGACTACCGCGAGTTCCTCATGCCGGGCATGTTCGGGATGACGATGGCGATGGGCTTCATGAACACCGCGTACGCCGTCGTGTACGAGAGCGTCAAGGGGGTCACCGACAGGTTCCGGTCGATGCCGATGGCGCCCTCGGCCGTGGTCACGGGACGGGGCGTCGGCGACCTCATCGCCGCGTCCCTGGACCTGGTCGTGTTGGCGGCGACCGCGCTCGCGATCGGCTGGCGCTCCACGGGCGGGCCGCTCGCCACCCTCGCCGCCTTCGGCCTGTTCCTCCTGCTGCGCTTCGCGCTGATCTGGGTCGGGGTCCTCCTGGGGCTCCTGGTGCCGAACGAGGAGGCGGCCGGGAGCCTGTTCGCGGTCGCGTTCCCGTTCGCGATGATCTCCAGTGCGTTCGTGGCGCCGTCCCTGATGCCGGGCTGGCTGGGGACGCTGGCGGCGTGGAACCCGGTGTCCTCGACGGTCACCGCGGCCCGTGAGCTGTTCGGCAACCCGGCCGCGGTCGGCGACACGTGGATCGAGCAGAACGCCCTGCTGATGGCGGTCGTCTGGCCGATCGTGATCACCGCGGTCTTCCTGCCGCTGGCCGTCCGCCGCTACCAGCGGCAAAGCCGCTGACCGTCCGCCCGCAAGAGCCGCCCGGGACGCGCGTTCCGGGCGGCTCACGCACTTTCCCGGACGTATCGCCCATCCATTCCCCAATTCCGTCTTACCTGGCGTACGCTCCCGTCATGACCGCAGATGAGAGCCGTTCTGACAGCCCGCTTGCGGAAGTCCGCGACGATGTGCCGCACTCCGCCCGCATCTACAACTTCTGGCTGGGCGGGAAGGACCACTACGAGATCGACCGGATCGTCGGTCAGCAGGTCATCGAAGCCGAACCCGACTTTGTCGACCAGATGCGTAATAACCGGGCGTTTCTTGGGCGTGCCGTCGAATACATGGTGCACGAGGCCGGTATCCGGCAGTTCCTCGACATCGGCACCGGTCTTCCCACGGCCGACAACACCCACCAGGTGGCGCAGCGCGCCGTGCCGGAGTGCCGGATCGTGTACGTCGACAACGACCCGATCGTGCTCGCGCACGCCCGCGCCCTGCTGACCAGCAGCCCCGAGGGCGCGACCGACTACATCGACGCGGACATGCACGACCCCGGCACGATCTTCGCCGCCGCGGCCAAGACGCTCGACTTCAGCGAGCCCGTGGGCGTCATGATGCTCGGCGTCATCAACCACATCGGCGACGACGCGGAGGCCAAGGCCCTGATCGACGACGTCATGGGCCGGGTCGCACCGGGCAGCCACCTCGCGGTCTCCGTCAGCACCAACGTCGTCAAGCCGGAGAACATGGACCGGGCCACCGCCGCCTACAACGAGGCGTTCGGCAACCCGCCCATCCACATGTACACCCCCGAGCGGATCGCCGCCCTGCTCGCCGACCTGGAGCCGGTCGACCCCGGCGTGGTGTCGGTGGCCCGGTGGCGGCCGACCCTGGCACCGGCCGACGGGCAGCTTCCCGAGACGGACCTGTTCGTCGGGGTGGCGCGCAAGCCCTGACCCGGTGCGGCGGACGCGCGCGGGCGACACGCCGCGTCCGCCTTGGCGGGAATTGACGAGGTCACGGCCCGTCCGGCCGGGTAGCTTCGAGAGATGAACGTTCGGCCGACTCTCGACGACATCCGCCGCGCCCCCAAGGTGCTGCTGCACGACCACCTGGACGGCGGGCTCCGCCCCGCCACCATCGTGGAGCTCGCGCGCGACTCCGGGTACACCGACCTGCCCGCGACGGACGCGGACGCCCTCGGCGAATGGTTCGAGGCCGCGGCCAACTCGGGGTCGCTGGAGCGGTACCTGGAGACGTTCACCCACACCGTGGGGGTGCTGCAGTCCGCCGAGGCGCTCACGCGGGTGGCGTACGAGTGCGCCGAAGACCTCGCGAACGACGGGATCGTCTACGCGGAGGTCCGGTACGCGCCGGAGCAGCACCTCAGGGCGGGCCTTTCGCTGGAGCAGGTCGTGGAGGCCGTCCTCGACGGGTTCGCGCGGGGCCGCAGGGACTTCGGCATCCGGGTCGGGACGCTGGTGACGGCGATGCGGCACCAGGCGCGCAGCATGGAGATCGCGGAGCTCGCCGTCCGGTACCGGGACGAGGGCGTCGTCGGGTTCGACATCGCCGGGGCCGAGGCCGGCTACCCGCCCACCCGGCACCTGGACGCGTTCGAGTACCTCCAGCGGGAGAACGCGCACTTCACCATCCACGCGGGCGAGGGCTTCGGCCTCCCGTCGATCTGGCAGGCGATCCAGTGGTGCGGCGCCGACCGGCTCGGGCACGGCGTCCGGATCATCGACGACATCGAGGTGGACGGGGACGACGCCAAGCTCGGGCGGCTCGCCGGCTACGTCCGCGACAAGCGGATACCGCTGGAGATGTGCCCCACGTCCAACATCCAGACGGGCGCGGCGAAGTCGATCGAGGAGCACCCGATCGGGCTGCTGCGGCGGCTGAGCTTCCGCGTCACGGTGAACACCGACAACCGGCTGATGAGCGGGACGACGCTGTCGCAGGAGCTCCTCAAGCTCGCCGAGGCGTTCGGGTACGGGTGGGACGACTTCCAGTGGTTCACCGTGAACGCGATGAAGTCGGCGTTCGTGCCGTTCAACGAGCGGCTGGAGCTCATCAACGGCGTGATCAAGCCCGGTTTCGCGCAGCTCAAGTGGAGCGGCGCCCGGCCCCTGGCATGATCGGGCCATGACGATTCGCTCGACCGCCGGGCGCGTGGCGGCGTACGCGTGGCTGACGTTCGCCGTGCTGAACATCGCCGACCTGGTGTTCGGCCTGACCGGCGAGCCGACCTACTCGCTGACGGCGCTGACCGTCGGGGCGCTGCTGCTCCTGGGCTGCGGGATCGCCTACACGGTCGGGCTGCGGCCGGCGATCCAGGCGGACGACGCGGAGGTCGTGGTCCGCAACCCGCTGCGCGACATCCGCGTCCCGTGGGCCGCGGTCCGCCGGATCGAGGGCTCGAACGCGGTGCGGATCCGGTTCGCCGGACGGGACGGAGCGGAGCTGGAGGCGCGGGCCTGGGTCCACCAGACGTCGCCGCGCGCGCAGGCCAGGGCGGAGGCGCGGGCCCGCAAGGAGCAGCGCAAGGGGTCGGGGATCGACCTGCGGGGGCGGACGCCGGCCGCGTACGCCGCGCAGCGGCTGAACGAGATCCTCCAGCGGCAGCGGCCGAAGAAGCGGTCCGGGGCGCCGGACAAGGCCGCCGCCGCCAAGGCGGAGGCCGAGAAGGCCCGGGAGTCGGAGCGTGGCGCGGTGACCTGGTCGGTCCCGGCCGTGGCGTCGCTGGCGGTCCCGCTGGCGGCGCTGATAGTGCTGGCCATCGTGGGTGCCGTCAGCTGAGTGGGCGCCGTCAGCTGAGACGCGCGGAGAGGTCGTCGCGGAGGGCGTCCAACTCGGCGGCGGCGCGCGCGCGGACCTTCGTGATGTCGTCGTCCACGGGCAGGACGACCTCCAGGTAGCACTTGAGCTTCGGTTCCGTCCCCGATGGGCGGATGACCACCCGTGATCCTCCGGCCAGTCGGAACCTGAGCCCGTCCGTAGGGGGCAGGCCGTCCACGCCGTGGGAGAGGTCGTCGAACCGCTCGACGGGGCGTCCGCCGAGCAGGGCGGGCGGATCGGCGCGCAGGCCGGCCATCGCGGCGGTGATCAGCGACAGGTCGTCCACGCGGATCGACAGCTGGGACGTGGCGTGCAGGCCGTGCTCGCGGGCCTGGTCGTCCAGCAGGTCGAGCAGGGTGCGGCCGTCGCGCCGGGCCCGCGCGGCCATCGCGGCGACGGCGAGCGCGGCGCCGATGCCGTCCTTGTCGTTGACGAGCACGCCGCGGTCGTCGCCCACGCTGTAGCCGAGCGCCTCCTCGTACCCGAACACCATGCGGGTGCCCGGCTCACCCGCCTTCATGATCCACTTGAAGCCGGTGAGGGACTCGGCGAACCGCACGCCGTGGGCCGCCGCGATCGAGCGCAGCAGCGACGACGACACGATCGTGGTGACGACCAGGCGGTCATCGCCGCTGGTGTGCCGCAGGACGTGCTCGGCGAGCAGGCCCCCGAGCTCGTCCCCCGTCAGCGTCCGCCAGCCGCCGGTGTCGCCGCCGGTGGGGACGGCGACGGCGCAGCGGTCCGCGTCCGGGTCGTTGGCGATCACGAGGTCCGCGCCGCGGGAGTCGGCGAGCGCCAGCGCCAGGTCGAGCGCGCCGGGCTCCTCCGGGTTCGGGAACGCGACGGTGGGGAAGTCCGGGTCGGGTTCGGCCTGCTCCGGCACGACGGCGGGCGCGGGGAACCCGGCCCGGTCGAACGCCTGGAGCAGGACGTCCCGCCCCACCCCGTGCAGCGGCGTGTAGACGATCGAGATATCCCCGCCCGAGTCACGGACGGGACCGCCCAGGCGCAGCGACGACACGGCGTCCAGGTACAGGGCGGCGTCGTCGTGGACGGGCCACTCCCCGGCGAGCGGCAGTTCGTCCACGCGGCCGACGGCGTCGATCGCGGCGGAGATCTCGGTGTCGAGCGGCGGGACGATCTGCGCCCCGTCCGCCCAGTACACCTTGTAGCCGTTGTCGCGCGGCGGGTTGTGGCTGGCGGTCACCATGACGCCCGCGGCGACGTCGCCGTGCGCCCGGACGAAGTGGGCGAGCACGGGCGTCGGGACCGGCCCGGCGAACACCTCGGGGCGCAGGCCCGCGCCGCCCAGCACGGCCGCCGTGTCGGCCGCGAACCGCCGCGAGCCGTGCCGCGCGTCGAACCCGATGATCACCCGCGCGCCGCGGGGGAGGCGGGCGGCGAGCCCGGCGGCGGCGCGCATGACCGTCACCCGGTTCATCCGGTTGGGGCCGGCGCCCAGTTCGCCGCGCAGCCCGGCCGTGCCGAACTCCAGCCGCGCGCCGAACCGGTCCGCGAGGGCCCGGTCGTCGCCCGCGTCCAGGATCGCGCGGAGCTCGGCGCGGGTGTCCGGGTCCGGGTCCTGCGCGAGCCAGTCCTCGGCCTGCGCGCGAAGGTCGCTCATGTCGCCGTCCTTCCCTGCCGCCCGCGGATCAGAGCTTGGACAGGACGGTCGCGAGGAGGCCGCCCATCCGCCCGGCGGACGCCCGCCCGGCCGCGAGGACCTCCTCGTGGTCCAGCGGCTCGGCCGAGAGCCCGGCCGCGATGTTGGTGACCAGGGAGATCCCGAGGACCTCCGCCCCGCCGCGCCGCGCCGCGACCGTCTCCAGGACGGTCGACATCCCGATCAGGTCGGCGCCCAGCGTGCGCAGCATCCGGATCTCGGCGGGCGTCTCGTAGGTCGGGCCGCGGAACGCGGCGTACACGCCCTCCGCGAGCGTCGGGTCGACCTCGCGCGCCAGGGTGCGCAGCCGCGCCGAGTACGCCTCGGTCAGGTCGAGGAACGCCGGGCCGGTCAGCGGGTTCGCGCCGGTCAGGTTCAGGTGGTCCGCGATCAGCACCGGGTCGCCCACGCTCTGGTGCTCGGGCCGCAGCGTGCCCGCGGCGTTCGTGAGCACGACCGTCCGCACTCCGGCGGCCAGCGCGGTCCGGATCGGGTGCACCACCGCGTCGACGCCGTGCCCCTCGTACAGGTGAGTCCGGCCGAGGAAGACCAGCGCGCGGTGCCCGCCGACCTCGACGACCCGGACCCGTCCGGCGTGGCCCTCGACGGCGGGCGGCGCGAAGCCCGGCAGCTCGGTCACGGCGAACTCGGCGGCGGGGGCGCCGAGCGCGTCGGCCGCCGGGACCCAGCCCGAGCCCATGACGAGGGCGACGTCGAAGGAGTCGAAGGACGTGCGGGTGCGCAGCTCGTCCGCCGCGCCGTTCGCCAGTGCAAAAGCGTCGTTGCTCACAAGGCCGACACTACAGGCGTGCCTTCGCGGCCTCGATCGGCCCGGCCGGGACGCCGCGCCCGGTGTGTCGCGCGCGTGCGGCGTCAGTCGCCGAGGGACTTGCAGGGGCGCGTGCGCAGGTCCTTCACGTAGTCGTCGGGCGCGCCGGCCTTCTCCGCCGCGTCCGCGAGGATGCCGAGGTAGCGCGCGGACGGCAGGCCGCCCTCGTAGTCGTCCAGGACGTACAGCCAGCACAGCACGTCCCCGTCGAGCGTCTGCACCCGCACCCTGATCTTGCGGTAGACGTCGAGCGCGGCGCCCTCCCAGCCGTCCAGCTCCTTCTCGTCCCAGGCCGGCACGTCGTACATGACGACGAAGACCTGTTCGGAGCCGTCCTCGACGACCGTCGCGAGCGCGCCGTCCCAGTACTTGTCCTGCCCGCCGAAGGTCAGCCGCCAGCCGGCGAGCCAGCCGGTGCCGCGCATGGGCGAATGGGGAGCCCGGCTCGCCATTTGCTCGGGGTCCATGTTGGAGGCGTACGCCGCGTACAGTGCCACGTTGGCCAAGGCTAACTCACCCGCCGCACCGCGACCGGCCCGAAGCGCGGATTGCGGGCGGCGTGTATCACCGGTTGTGGTGGTGCCCCCTGGAACGGGCCCTGGGCTGGACATTTCACCGCGGGAAGTAGGAAAGAATGGAAGATGTGACCCGTATCGTGATCATCGGAGGAGGCCCGGGCGGTTACGAGGCCGCGCTCGTCGCGGCGCAGCTCGGCGCCGACGTGACCGTCATCGAACGGGACGGTCCGGGCGGCGCGTGCGTGCTCACCGACTGCGTGCCCTCCAAGACGCTCATCGCCACCTCGACCCGCATCTCGGTGATGTCGGAGTCGGCCGGCCTCGGCCTGCGCTTCAACGGCGGCCCGGACGGGATCGTCGGGGCCCTGGAGGCCGACCTCGCCACCGTCAACAAGCGCGTGAAGGACCTCGCGCGGGCCCAGTCGTTCGACGTCGCCGAACGGCTCGCCTACGAGGAGGTCAAGATCGTCCGGGGGGAGGCGCGGCTGCTGGAGCCGCACCTCGTCGCGGTCGGCGACCGGCGCATCCGGGCCGACATCGTGCTGATCGCCACCGGGGCGACCCCGCGCATCCTGCCCGGCTCCGAACCGGACGGCGAACGCATCCTGGACTGGCGCCAGCTCTACGACCTGCCCGAACTCCCCGAGGACCTGATCGTCGTCGGCTCCGGTGTGACGGGCGCCGAACTGGCCGGGGCGTACCAGGCGCTCGGGTCGCGGGTCACGCTGGTGTCCTCGCGCGACCGGATCCTGCCGACGGAGGACGCCGACGCGGCGGCCGTCCTGCAGGAGGTCTTCCTCCGGCGCGGGATGAACGTCATGTCGCGGTCCCGGGCCGCGGGCGTGGAGCGGTCCGGCAACGGCGTGATCGTCACGCTGGAGGACGGGACGAAGGTCGAGGGCACGCACTGCCTGATGACCGTCGGGATGGTGCCGAACACCACCGGCATCGGCCTGGAGGAGGTCGGCGTCCGCTGCGACTCGCGCGGCTTCGTGGAGGTCGACAAGGTGTCGCGGACGTCCGTCCCGAACATCTACGCCTCCGGTGACTGCACCGGCGTCCTGATGCTCGCGTCCGTGGCGGGCATGCAGGGGCGCATCGCCATGTGGCACGCGCTGGGGGAGGCGGTGCAGCCGCTCAAGCTCGGCTGGGTCGCGTCCAACATCTTCACCGACCCGGAGGTCGCCTCGGTCGGCGTGACGCAGCAGATGGTCGACTCGGGCGAGGTCAACGCCCGGACCGTCATGCTGCCGCTGTTCACGAACGCGCGGGCGAAGATGCAGGGCTTCGAGGACGGCTTCGTCAAGCTGTTCTGCCGCCCGTCCACCGGGATCGTCCTCGGCGGCGTCATCGTCGCGCCGCGCGCCAGCGAACTGATCCTGGGCGTGTCGCTGGCCGTCCAGCAGCACCTCACCGTCAACCAGGTGGCGCAGACGTTCGCGGTCTACCCGTCGCTGTCGGGCAGCATCACCGAGGCGTCCAGAAGGCTGATGACCGAGCACGCCTACTGACGGGCGTGCCCGGCCATCCCCACGGGTGCGCTAGAAGTAGCGCAGTGCCACGTACACCCAGGCCATCACGGTGCTGACGATCGTGATGCCGATGCCGTAGCGGGTGAACTGCCAGAAACTGATCGGGTGACCGGTCCTGGCGGCGATGCCGATCGCGACGACGTTGGCGCTCGCGGCGACCGCCGTTCCGTTGCCGCCGAAGTCGGCGCCCAGCGCGAACGACCACCACAGGGCCTCCGCGGTCTGCGGGTCGGCGCCCGCGGCCATCCCCTCCACGATCGGCGCCATCGTCGCCGTGTAGGGGATGTTGTCGAAGAACGCGCCCAGCACGGCCGAGCCGAACACCAGGCTGGTCGCGGCGGCGAAGTAGTTGTCGCCGATCGCGTCCGCGGCCCAGGTGCCGATGTTCTCGATCACTCCGGTGTGCCCGAGGCCCGACACCATCACGAACAGGCCCACGAAGAACACCAGGACGCCCCACTCGACCTCCTTGAGGACGTCCTCGACCTCGACCCGCGTCACCAGCAGCATGACGCCCGCGCCGATGAGGGCCACGATCGACGGCTCCACGTGCAGCACGGAGTGCAGCGAGAACCCGACGATGATGAGCCCCAGCACGACCAGGCACCGCACCAGCAGGCGGCGGTCGGTGATGGCCTTGCGCTCGTCCAGCGCCATCACCTCGTCCACGTACCGCTCGTCGTACTTGAACGACTTGCGGAAGATCCACCGAGACATCACCACGAACGTGGCGAAGATGATCACCACGATCGGCGTCATGTGCATGAGGAAGTCGTTGAACGTCAGCCCCGCACGGCTGCCGATGATGATGTTCGGAGGGTCTCCGATCAGCGTGGCGGCGCCGCCGATGTTCGACGCCAGCACCTCGGCGATGAGGTACGGCTGGGCCGGGATCCGCAGCCGGTTGCAGACCACCACCGTCACCGGCGCCACCAGCATGATCGTGGTGACGTTGTCCAGGAACGGCGAGGCGACCGCGGTGATGGCCATCAGCATCACCAGCAGCCGGTACGGCCTGCCCTTCGACTTCTTGGCCGCCCAGATCGCCAGGTACTCGAACAGCCCGGTGCCCTTGATGGTCCCGACGACGATCATCATGCCGAGCAGCAGGAAGATGACGTTCCAGTCGATCCCCTCGTGCTCGGAGAAGAACACCTCCGCGCCCGACGTCAGCCCGAGGACCGTCATCAGGCCGGCGGCGACCAGCACGACCTTGACCTTGTCGACCTTCTCCGTCGCGATGAAGAAGAACGCGATGATGAAGATGACGAGCGCCACGATGGCGCTCATGTCAGATCCCTCTGGGGAGCACCGTCAGCGGGTCCGCGGCGGTGGGAGGCGCCTGGCGGGCGGGCGCTTTTTGGGCGCATGCCCCCCTGCGGCGCTCGGCTCAGGCGTTCGAATCCGGCGAGTCCGGCCTGGTCAGCGCCAGTGCGGACAGCACCCGGTCGAGCGTGACGGCCCCGACGAGCAGTCCCGCGTCGTCCACCACCGCGACGAGCGGGCTGCGCTGCCGCGCCATCAGGGTGGCGATCTCCAGCAGGGTGGAGGACGCCTTCACGGTCACCGGGCGGGCCGTGTGCGTTCCGAGGCATTCGCCCACCCGCATGTCGCTGATCTCTTCCCAGAAGACGTCGGCATGCGCCTCGTCCACGGCCCGGGTGAGGGCCATGTCCTCCTGGTAGGCGGCGGGGACCGCCAGTTTCAACACCTGTGTCCCCGGCAGGACGACCCTGGGCCGCTGCTCGGCGTCGACGACGATCAGACCGGGCAGGCGGCCGAGTGCCATGACCTGGATCGCGTGCGCGATCGGGTCGCTCATCGTCACGGTAGGCACCCGGACGGCGATGTCCCGCGCTTGCATGTTTTCCTTTCGGCTTCCTGAGAGCCTGATTCCTCTGGCTGATAGGTTCCTCCTCCTAACGCCGGGGACGGTCCCGTCGCAGGACGGCCTCCGCGGCGCCTTGGGCAGGGATCCGACGCTCCTGCCGTATCGCTGTGCCATGCGTCCGCCCCTTTCTGCGTACGGTGTCCAGTCTTTGTGGCGGATGCCCGAGTCAGCATCGGGGACAGCACCCATATCGGCGTGGGAGGAACATGTATCTATGCCGGGCGCCGAACGGCTTCCCGGTTACAGGCATACCATGGGTCCGGTCGACCGGAGGTGATCGGTGCAAGCTGGGGAAACTCGCACCCGGATACTGCTGGCCGATGACCACGCCCTGGTCCGCCGCGGGCTCCGGCTCATCCTCGACGCCGAGCCGGACCTGACGGTCGTCGCCGAGGCCGCCGACGGGGCGGAGGCGCTGGAGATGTGCGCCGCCACCGAGGTCGACCTCGCGGTCCTCGACATCGCGATGCCGCGGATGACCGGCCTCCAGGCCGCCCGGGAGATCGCCCGCCGCTTCCCGTCCGTGCGGACGCTGATCCTGTCCATGTACGACAACGAGCAGTACCTGTTCGAGGCGCTCAAGGCCGGCGCGTCCGGGTACGTGCTGAAGTCCGTCGCCGACCGCGACCTCCTGCACGCCTGCCGCGCCGCGATGCGCGGCGAGCCGTTCCTCTACCCGGGCGCCCTCAACGTGCTGATCCGCGAGTACCTCAGCCGTGACCGGGACGGCGAGACCCCCGACAGCCTGCTCACTCCGCGCGAGGAGGAGATCATCAAGCTCGTCGCGGAGGGCCACTCGTCCAAAGAGATCGCGGAACTCCTGACGATCAGCGTCAAGACCGTCGACCGGCACCGCGCGAACGTCCTCGCCAAGCTCGGCATGCGCGACCGCCTGGAGCTGACCAAGTACGCCATCCGCGTCGGCCTCGTCGAACCGTAGCCGCCGCTAGCCTGCGGGCGGGTGCTGCGGACGGCGGCCGCCGCGGGGCGGGATCACCAGGCGCACCTCGGTGCCGCCGCCGTTGGCCGGGCCGATGGTGAGCTGGGCGCCGATGAGCATCGCGCGCTCCTGCATGCCGCGGATGCCGGCGCCGGTCTTCTCGGGCGGGCCCGAGCCGTCGTCCACGACCCGCAGGACCACCCGGCCGTCCTCGTCCTGGGTCAGCGACAGCTCGGCGTTCTTCGCGCCGGAATGCCGCCACACGTTGGTCAGGCCCTCCTGCGCGATCCGGTAGATCACCAGCTCGGCGTCGCCGCCGAGGCCCTCCAGGCCCGTCTGGACGCGGCGGGTCACCCGCGGCCCGCCCGTCTCGGAGAAGTCCCCGGCGAGCGACGTGAGCGCGCTGGTGAGGCCGAGGTCGTCCAGGACGCCGGGCCGCAGCCGGTGCGCGACCCGGCGCACCTCGTCCAGGCTGGACCGCACGGTCTCCTGGACGCCGCGCAGGTCCTCCGCGACCTCCTCGGGCGCCCGGCTCACCACCGACTTCAGCTCCAGCAGCACGACGGTGAGGCTCTGCCCGATCTCGTCGTGCAGTTCCTGCGCGATGCGGCGGCGTTCGGCCTCCTGCGCGTCCAGCACCACGGCGGTGCTGGTGCTGCGGTCGGCCTCCAGGCGGTCGAGCATCGCGTTGAACTGGTCGACCAGCCGGAACAGGTCGCGGTTGGGGGTGGTCGCCAGCCGGTCGCCGGAGCGCAGCGAGTCCATCCGCGCCATCAGCGTCGTGAGCCCGGCCAGCGGCGCCAGGCTGACGCGCAATAGCAGCGCGTTCGCCGCGACCATGAGCGCCAGGCCGACCGTGAGGATGGCCAGCTCGCTCAGCAGGATGCGGGACGACACCGTGAGCGGTGTCAGGGCCAGGGCGGCGATGCCGATCACGAAGATCAGGCCGTTGATGCAGAGGATGCGCCAGAACAGGGCCGACACGGGCGTCTTCGGACGCCGGGGCGGACGCCCGCCCGCCGAATCGGTGCCAGGAACCCCGTCGGCCGTCTCCGCCGCCGGTCCGGTGCTGCTCGCGGTCATGAAACCAACGTCATCGCATGGGACCCGCCGTTGTCCATGCATGAGTCCCCCCAATCGGGTGCGACACCCATACGGCTCATGCCCGTCTGCATGGTGGCACCCACGTCTATGAGCACTGGACCCAATGGTGACGGGGGGTTTCACCACCGATGGTGGAAGGTGAGGATACCGGCGGCACTGAGCGAGGAGGTCGGGGTGGAGCGGACGGAGGTTCTCACCGCCCCGGCGGCGTCGCTCATCGTGCTCGGGCTGCTGGTGGTCGTGGGGATCGCCTACGGCCTGCACCGGGTCGGCGCGTCCGAGCGCCTGGTCGTCCGGCGGTTCGGCCGCACGACCGGCGTGCGCGGGCCCGGCCTGCGGTTCCTCATCCCGTTCGTGGACACCGGCGTGCGCGTCCCCATGGGAGCGCAGCCCCACGACATCTGGTTCAAGGCCACCACGAGGGACGGCGTCCACGTCCGCGTCAGGGCACTCGCGATGATGGGGGCCGACGACCCCGTCACGTACGCGGCCGCCGCGGACGCGCCGTCCTCCGCCGCGCGGACCGTCACCGAGGTGGCGCTGCGCGACGCGGTGGCGGACCGGGACCTCGCGGACCTGCCGTCCCTCATGGCGACCGGGGACGACGAGCTGGTCCGGCGCGTCGACGAGGCGGTTCGGCCCTGGGGGGTGGCCGCGAGCCTCGTCTCCATCACCGACGCGCTGGTCCCGGTCCGCCCGGAACTTCCGCTGTGCCGCTGCGACACGGCCGGCGCCTCCTCCGGCTGAGTGCCCCCTCCGGCTGAACGCGCCCTGCACGGGCGAGGCCCCCGCCGACCGGCGGGGGCCTCTACCGTTCGCGGGGGCCGGACTCAGAAGCCGCCGAAGTCGCCGAAGCCTCCGCCGCCGCCGAAGTCGCCGCTGCCGAAGTCCCAGCCGCCGCCGATGTCGCCGCCGTCGCCGCCGAAGCCGCCCATGGCGTCGCCTCCGCCGTAGCCGCCGAACCCGCCCATCATCGAGCCGAGCATGGTGCCGATCATCATGCCGCTGAGCAGGTCCATGCCGCCGTAGCCGCGGTAGTAGCCGCCGGCGTAGGGGCCGTACGCGGGGCCCGCGTCCCAGTAGGGGCGCCGTCCGCCGCCGTACGGGACCATCCGGACGTCCGGGTCGGCGCCGTGCTGGAGCGCCTCCGCGTCGGCCGCGCAGGCCGGGACCGACCGCGCCGTCCCGCCCGGGGGCGCCCACAAAACGTCCTTGACCGAGGGGCCGTGCTGCGGGTTGAAGAAGCAGGGTGCGCGCCGCTCGGGCACGGGCTCGCCGGCGAGGCGGGCGCGGGTCGCGGTCATGTAGTACCGGCCGTCCTCTAGGGCGGTCGTGACCTCCTGCATGTCCTGCGGCCGCGTGGCGCGTTCGGTCGCCCGCTTGGCCTCGTCGTAGGAGTTCATGGCGCGCTCGTAGTCGGCGCGGATCTCGGGTTCGAGTTCCGTGTCCATGACGTTGAGGTCGAGGCGGGCGATGTCCTCGCCGAGGAGGGTGACGTCCTCCTGCACGCCGCTCTTGAGCTCGGCCATCTCCTGCTCCGCGCGGACGCGCTGCCGCTTGCGGGAGACGAGGAAGAGGCCCGCGACGCCCGCGGCCACCAGGATCAGCACGCTGAGCGTGACGAAGCCGCCGATCGCGCTCGACCGGGCCTTCTCGTCGGCCTTCTTCTCGGCGAGGTCGCTGAACTGGATGAGGCGGTCCTTCAGCGGCACGCCGTTGGTGCGGGTGACGAGCTGGTTGATCTCGCTGCTGCTCAGCTTCTTGGAGATCCCGCTCATCCGGGTGCCGTCGGCGGTGACGGCGAGGTAGGTGTCGCCCTCGCCGACGCGGTTCGCGACGGACCTGAGCATCTGCCCGACCTGTCCGCTGGTCACGTCGTTGCTCACGACCACGGCGCGGATGTCGGCGTCGGACGCGCCGGCCAGCGCGTTGCGGACCTCGTTCTGGTCGGCCGCGGAGAGGACGTCGCCGGCCCCGCTCGTCACGTAGAGCCGCGAGTCGATGAGGCCCTTGGCGATCTGGCCGACCGTGTCGCCCGGCGCCGCGGGGGCGGCGGCGGTGCGGATCGTCGGTGCGTGGGCGGTGGTCTGGCCCGTGGTCGATTGGCCCGTGGTTGATTGGCCCGTGCTTGATTGGACGGTTGCTGACTGTGGTGTGGCGGGCTGTCCCGTGGCGGCCTGTGCGGGGGCGGTGAAGGCGAACGCCGGCACGATGACGGCGGCGATGATCGCCGAGACGGCGCCCCGGCGTGCCGCCTGGATGGCCCGGATCTCGGTGCTCATGCTCCCAGTCTGCCCACGTTGGAGCAGGATTCGCGTCCTCCGCGCGACCGATTTGCGGCCGGGGCGCATGGGGGTCGGACCCCAGACCGAAAACGGGGGACGGTGAGGGCCGGATCCCGTCCCGCCCGTCGCTGCGGGCGGGACGGGGACCCGCTCAGCTGTCCTTGATCTCGCAGATGACGGCGCCGGAGGAGACGCTCTGGCCGACCTCGGCGCTCAGGCCGGTGAGCGTCCCGGCCTTGTGCGCGGTGATCGGCTGCTCCATCTTCATCGCCTCCAGGACGACGATGGTGTCGCCGGCCTCCACGGCCGCGCCGTCCTCGGCGACGACCTTGACGATGGTGCCCTGCATCGGGCTGACCAGGGAGTCGCCGGACGCCTGGGCGCCGCCGCCCTTCTTCGCCCCGCGCTTCCGGGCGGGCTGGGCGCCGCCGGCGGGCGCGGACGCGCCGAGCCCCGCGGGCAGCACGACCTCGATGCGCCGGCCGCCGACCTCCACCGTGACGCGCTCGCGCTCGCCGTCGTCGGCCTCGTCGCCCGCGACCGGGGTCTCGTACGGCGGGATCTGGTTGTCGAACTCGGTCTCGATCCACCGGGTGTGGACGGAGAACGGCGTCGCGTCGTCCTCGGGGACGAACGCGGGGTCGTCCAGCACCGCCCGGTGGAACGGCAGCACGGTCGGCATCCCGCCGATCTCGAACTCGGCCAGCGCGCGGCGGGACCGCTCGACGGCCTGCCGGCGCGTCGCACCCGTCACGATCAGCTTGGCGATCAGCGAGTCGAACGCCTGCGGGACGGTCTGCCCGGCGCCGTAGCCGGCGTCCAGCCGGACCCCGGGGCCGGTCGGCGGCTGCCACTCGGTGAGCGTGCCGACCGCGGGCAGGAACCCGCGCCCGGCGTCCTCGGCGTTCAGCCGGAACTCGATCGAGTGCCCGCGCAGCTCCGGGTCGCCGTAGCCGAGCTCCTCGCCGTCGGCGATGCGGAACATCTCCCGGACGAGGTCGACCCCGGTGACCTCCTCGGTGACCGGGTGCTCCACCTGGAGGCGCGTGTTGACCTCCAGGAACGAGATGGTGCCGTCCTGGCCGACGAGGAACTCGCAGGTGCCCGCGCCGACGTAGCCGGCCTCCTTGAGGATGGCCTTGGACGAGCTGTACAGCAGCTCGATCTGCTCGTCCGACAGGTACGGCGCCGGGGCCTCCTCGACGAGCTTCTGGTGCCGCCGCTGCAGCGAGCAGTCGCGCGTGGACACGACGACCACGTTGCCGTGCTTGTCGGCGAGGCACTGGGTCTCGACGTGCCGCGGCCGGTCGAGGTACCGCTCCACGAAGCACTCGCCGCGCCCGAACGCGCCCACGGCCTCCCGGACGGCGGACTCGTACAGCTCGGGCACCTCGTCCAGCGTCCGCGCGACCTTCAGGCCGCGCCCGCCGCCGCCGTACGCCGCCTTGATCGCGATCGGCAGGCCGTGCTCCTCGGCGAACGCGACGACCTCGTCGGCGCCGGACACCGGGTCCTTGGTGCCGGCGACCAGCGGCGCGCCGACCTTCTGCGCGATGTGCCGCGCCTGGACCTTGTCGCCCAGCGCGGTGATCGCCTCGGGCGGCGGACCGATCCAGGTCAGCCCGGCGTTCTGCACCGCGCGGGCGAAGTCGGCGTTCTCCGCCAGGAACCCGTAGCCGGGGTGGACGGCGTCGGCGCCGGTGTCGGCGGCGACCTTCAGCAGCTTCTCGATGTCCAGGTAGCTCTCGGCCGCGGACTGCCCGCCCAGGGCGAACGCCTCGTCGGCGACCCGAACGTGCAGCGCCTCCAGATCGGGCTCGGCGTACACCGCCACACTGGCCAGGCCCGCATCGCGGCAGGCTCGGGCTATTCGAACCGCGATCTCTCCGCGGTTGGCGATCAGGACCTTGCGCACGTGGGTCTCCTCCCTAACCTCGCACGCGCAGTCTAGATAACGGGGCGTTCCGGATTTTCGTAAGCCCCTCCTTATCGGACCGCGGCCCACGTACCGGACGGTTCGCGCGGTGCTCAGCGCCTCGGCGGCGGCCGTGCGGCGGCCCTGCGGCGGCCCCGGCGGGCGGGCGCGGCACCGGCCGCGGGAACGAGGGGGCGGCGGTCTCCGTTTTCGCGGTCCCGCGGGCCTGCCGGGGTGTACTGTTCGGCACGAATCTGCTCGCGTCCTGATTGCGGGAGAGGCCGATGGTGCGCCCGTGGCTCCGGGCCGGCCTGGCGCTGACCGCGCTCGCCGGCGTGCTGGCGCCCTCGTCCGCCGTCCGGCAGGTGGACCCGGACGTGGACGCCGACGTCACCCGCCAGCTCACGATCGCCGCCGGGACGCTGCTGCGGCACCGGTCGCAGGCGCTCGTCCTGAAGCACCACCGCGACCACGCGTCCGCGCCGAGCGAGGTGTACGGCGTCCGGATCTCCCCGCGGCTCGCGCGCTCCCAGGAGCGGGCCGTGCGCGAGCTGCAGAACCGCAACCGCGCCCCGGTGGAGGGCGGCCCCGCCTACACGGGCGCCCGCACGAGCCTCGACGGCGGCCACGCGGTCCGCAAGGGCGACCGGATCACGCTGGAGGCGGTCGAGAACACCGTCGTCCGCTACGGCAGCGGCAAGGTCACCCAGTCGGTGCGGCGCCGGTTCGTGTTCGAGACCCGCGGCCGGGAGATCACGCTGGTCGCCGAGCGCGTGCTCGACCCGGACGCGCGCCCGGTGAACGACCCGTTCGCGCCGACCCGCTGACCGGCGGGTCAGTGAGCACTTTTTCCAATGTCCGTGAAAGCGTCCGCCCGGCATTCTGACCGCCGGTGTTTACGCTCGTCACAAGGCATGTGGCCGCTCCCGAGGGAATGCCGGTCTGGCCACATCCGGACGGTCCGCGACGGCCCGTAAGCCCTACGTGGCAGGGGGTTCCGCGCACCGGCTCTGGAACTTCGTGATCGATGCGGCGTAGGCTGGCACATGTGACGGGCCTTTTCCGCTTCGGGTAGAAGGGGAATCGCCCCCCATTGTTCGGCCGGGTGTGCGAATCCGAGCCGCGGGTCCCGGCCCATCCCCCCGAGGCCGGGACCCGCACCATTTCCCGGGGCCGCTAGGCGTCGGCGGCGGCCGGCGGGAGCGCCACCTGGATCTGCGCGGTGCGGCCCGCGGCCACGAACACGCCGCGTCCGGTGGGGCCGCCCGGCGGTGTGCCGCGCGGCAGCCGCAGGCCGAGCGGGCCGCCGTCCTCGGGCGACTCGACGGACAGCAGCACACCGGAGCCGGACCGGGTGACGTCGGAGACGAGGTTCCCTTGCCCGGCCGCCCGTGCCCGGTCGAGGCCGGTGGTGGTCCCGGCGATGACGACGGCGTGCTCCCCGTCCCGCGCGGTGCGCAGGACGTCGCGGAGGGCCGCCCCGAGCTCCGCGCCGCCCTGCCCGTCGCCGCCCTGCCCGTCGCCGTCGAGGAGGTCGGCGTCGTCCACGATGACGGCGTAGCGGTGCTCGTCGCCGATCGCCGCGGCGAGGTCGGCGGCGCCGGAGTCGCGGGTCAGGACGCCGAGGACGCCCGGGTGCCCGGACAGCAGCCGCAGCGGTGAGCGGCGCGGCGTGACGAGCACGACCGGCACCAGGCCGCCGCCGACGGAGGCGTCGAGGAGCGAGTGGGCGATCGTCCGCAGCGTCGTGGAGCGCCCGGAGCGCGGCGGCCCCGCGACGGTGAAGCCCGGCCCGTCGACGAGGAGGTCGACGCCTGCGGGGGCGAGCGTGTCCCCGCCCACCCCGACGAGGGCCCACAGGGCGGACGGGGCGAGGAAGCCGGGGTCCAGCGACATCGCCTCGCGGTAGGTCACGCGGACGGGCAGCTCGTCCACGCGCAGCGGACGCTGGCGGCGCGGCAGCCGTCCGTACCGGGACACGCAGGCCCGCGCGATCTCCTGCAGGACGGCGGCCTGCGCGGCGCCGGACGGGTCGTCCCCCAGCACGCCGATCTGCGACACGCGCGGCGGCGCGCCGTCGGCGCCGGGTTCCAGGGCGCGTCCCGGCGGCATCGCGGCGGGGACCTGCCTGTCGCGCAGGCCGCCGTAGCCGTAGTCGTTCGGGTCCGCCATGTGGAGCAGGAGGCGGCGGCCGACCACGGTCGACAGCCGCCCGCCGAGCCCCGAGCGGTCGCCGGTGACGACGGCCCGCAGCCCGACCTCGGCGCCCTCGCGGAGCAGCCGGACGACCTGCTCGACGAGGCGGCCGTGGTCGCGGTGCTCGAACACGTCGAGGAAGCCGTCCCAGCGGTCGAGGAGCAGCACCATCCAGGGGAGGCGGTCGGTGGCGGCGACGGCGGCGCGCTGCTCGGCGAGGTCCGCGAACCCGGCCTCGGCGAGCAGCCGGCGGCGCCGGGCGACCTCGGCGGCCAGCGCGGCGAGCAGCCGCTCGCAGCGGCCGGGCCGGTCGCGGCCGGCGACGGCGCCGCAGTGCGGGAGGGAGCCGAGCGGCAGCAGTGCGTTCGCGCCGCAGTCGACGGCGTACAGGTGCACGTCGTAGGGGGAGCAGGCCCCGGCGACGGCCCCGGCGATGGTGCGCAGCGCGGTGGAGCGGCCCGACCGCGCGGACCCGGCGAGGTAGAGGTGCCCGCCGCCGGCGAGGTCGAGGGCGAGCGGCTCGCGGGACTGCACGGCGGGCAGGTCGGTGACGCCGAACTGGATCGGCGGGACGTCCACGACGGAGCCCCCCGCGGCCGTCCGGGGCGTCAGCGTGATCACGTCGGGGAGCGGGTTGAGCCACGGGGACGGCCCGCCGGTGATGCCGGCGCGGCGGGCGGCCTCGTCGACGGCCTGCACGAGGACGTCGAGGTCGGTGGCCGGGTCCGCGTCGTGGTCCGCCTCGCGCGGGCCGGGCATCGGGTGGCCGAGGTCCTGCCAGGGGAGCGGCAGGACGGTGGGCCGGTGCTCGGCGGCGTCCGCGCCGGGCCGCCGCCCGCCGATCCGTGCGGCCTGCACCCGGTGCGGCTCGCGCGTCCCGGAGCGGATGCAGCAGCGGCCGGGGGTCGCCCTGGAGATCCGCGCCGCCTCGCCTGAGCCGAGCACGGCGGTGGACGCCTCCGGGTCGCCGGCGCGGAACGCGATGCGCAGCCCGGCGACGGCGCGGATGTCGTCGGTGACGGCCTCCGGGCGCCGCGTGCCGAGGATGAGGTGGACGCCGAGCGGCTCCCCGCGGCGCGCGATGCCGGCGAGGTCCGCGACGAACTCCGGCATCTCGGCGGCCAGGGCCGCGAACTCGGCGACGACGATGACCAGGCGCGGCAGGGGCGGAAGGTCCCGCCCGGCGGCGCGCAGCGCGTCGTAGCCGGCGACGCTCTCCGCCCCCGCTTCGAGTAGGACGTCCTCGCGGTTGCGGAGCTCGGCCGTGAGGGACTCCAAGGCCCGCGCGGCGGCGTGCTCGTCCAGGTCGGTGACCATGCTGACGGTGTGCGGGAGGCGGGCGCACTCCTCGAACACGCCCGCGTGCCGGTAGTCGAGGAGGACGAAGGCCAGCTCGTCGGGCCGGTTCGCGACGGCGAGGGACGCGACGAGGGTCCGCAGCAGCTCCGACGTGCCCGCGCCGGACGCGCCCGCGACGAGGGCGTGCGGCCCGCCGGCGCCCAGGTCGATCTCGTAGGGCGCCATGGGCCCGTCCGGGCCGATGCCGACCGGGACCCGGGCGGTCCGGCCGCCCGTGCGCCGCCAGGACCGCAGGACGTGCTCGGCGGTCGGGTCCGGCATGCCGAGCAGGTCCAGGAGCCGCACCTCGGACGGGACGGCGTCGCCGGCGTCCTCCCCAGCCAGGTCCCGGACCGGGGCGAGCGCCCGCGCGACCCGCTCGGCCCAGCCCGCCGAGACCTGGTCGGCCAGGACGGGCCCGAGGACGTCCAGCCCCTGCCGGAGCCAGATCATCGGCGCCTGCCGCGGATCCCACGCGACCGTGGCGCGGCACTCCTCGGGGAGGAGCCGCTCCTCGTCGTCGAGGCAGATGAAGGAGAGGCCGAACTCGGGGCCGCGCGCCAGGAGCATCGGCATCCCCGGGACGCGGTGGAGCGCCTGCGCACCGTCCAGGACGATCAGGATCTCGTACGGGACGGTCCCGGTGCGCCGCCGCTCGGTCAGCTTCATCGCCAGCTCGGTGACGCGGTGCGCGGCCGTCTCGGTGTCGGTGCCGACCAGTGCGATGCAGTCCTCGCCCTCGCGGGGCGCGCAGTGCGGCAGCCAGCGCACCCAGTTCCACTCGTCCCCGGTGTCGCGGTCGGCGGACAGCACGACCAGGGCGAGGTCGCGGGGGCCGTGCAGGACGGCGCTCTGCGCGACCATCCAGCGGGCCAGCGCGCGGGACGCCGGCCGCGGCCCGGCCACCCCGGCGACGCCGAGGTCGGCGAGCGGGAGCGTCACCGGCACCTGCCGCGCGACCGGCACCGCGAGCCCGGCGTCGCCGCCGGTCAGCTCGATGCGGGCCGGCAGGTCGGCGAGCCCGGCGCGGAGGTCGAGCACGTCGGCATCGCCGCGGCGGCGCTCCCACAGCCGCCGCCGCGGCCCGGTCGCGGTCAGCAGCACCTCGGCGGGGTCGGGGTGCAGCGCCCGCCGCGCGGCCTCGTCCAGGCGCCGCAGCCGCTCCACCTCGTCCTCGAATTCGCCGGACCTGCGCTGGTAGTCCTTCAGCGACCGGCGGAAGGAGGGCCGGAGCAGCTCCCGCGCGCCGCGGTCGGGACGCTCCGGGACCGCCAGCCGCTCCGCCCGCTCCTGCGGCATGGTCCGGGGCGGCCGGTCGAACGCCAGGCCGCCGTCCGGCAGCGGCACCAGGTGGGCGTCCGGGGCGGTGCTCGGCGCGAGCGCCAGGACGCTCGACCCCACGCACAGCGGCGCTTCCGGCGGCCACGCCGTCCGGCCCGTGAGCGGTGCCCCGTCGAGGGTGGCGCCGCCCTCGGCGGTCAGGGCGGACGGCTCGACGTGGACGACCTCGCGGCCGACCGTGAGCCGCAGCGACCGGGCCGGGACGGACGGGTCGTCCAGCACGACGTCCACGTTCCGCCCGGAGCCGAGGGTGGAGACCCCGAGGCCGAGGCGGTGTACCGACCCGGCGGCCGGGCCGCCGGCGACGCGGACCTCGACGAGCCCGGTCGGCTCGCTGAGCACGGTGGCGGCGGCGCCGTGCCGCTCGACGGCGACGACGGCGCCGTCCCGGAGCTCCTTGACGGCGCGGGCCTGCGGGTCGAGCATCCGCCCGTCCAGCCACAGCGCGCGCGGTGACCGGTCCGCCGAACGGGGGCCGGGCCCGCCCGCCGAGCGCAGGGCGTCCTTGGAGTAGCGCGGCGCGCCGGGGGACCGCGCCGGTGCCGCGGCCGCCGGCGCCCGCCCGTCGAGTAAGGCGGCGAGCGACCGGGCGACCCCGTCCACGGTGGCCTCCGCGTCGACGTCCAGCACGACGTCGCGGGGCCCTCCGCCGGTCAGCGCCGTGAACGAGATCCGCATGAGAGCCTCCGACGTCGCCGGGACGGTCGCGCTCAGCTTAGTTACCCAACGGCGCCGGCTCCCGGCGGACGGCGATGACGGTCCGGAGGGCGTCGTCGAGCGGCGTCGGGGCCGTCCCGAAGGTCGTCTCGAAGGCCGACGAGTCCAGGACGTACGGCCTGTCGAACTGGTACCGGGTCGACCGCAGCTCCCGCATCATGGGCGAGACCAACCCGAGCGCGTGGAAGAGCGGGCGCGGCAGCGTCGCGAAGCGCGGCGCGGGCGCCCCGGCGATCTCGCACAGCCGCTCGGCGACGTGCACCGGGGAGACGGCGGGCAGGGTCGGGACGTGCCACGCCCGCCCCAGCGCGCGCTCGTCGGTCCCGGCGATCGCGAGGGCCTCGGCGACGTCCGGCGTGTACGTCCAGGCGTGCGGCAGGGAGGGGTCGCTGAGGAACTGGACGCGCTTGCCCGCCAGCAGCGGCCGGACGAACCGGTCCTCGCCGAGGTACGCCTGGTCGGTGCTGCGGGGGCCGTAGTAGTCGGAGGGCCGCAGCTCGGTCATCCGGATCCGGCCCGCCCGGTGCGCGGCCAGGGCGTCCCGCCACATCCCCGCCCGCACGCGGCCCTTGACGTCCGTGGCGGCGAGCGGCAGGTCCTCGGTCATCGGCCCGTCCACGGGCCCGTAGACGTACAGGTTGCTGAGCGTCACCAGGACGGCGCCGGTGGCCTCGGCCGCGCCGAGGAAGGACGCGGCCATCGGCGGCCAGTCCTGCGTCCAGCGGTGGTAGGGCGGGTTGACGCAGTTGTAGAGCGCGTCGGCGCCCCTGGCGATCCGGGTGAGCCGGTCGCGGTCGGCGGCGTCGGCGGCGATCCGCTCGACCCCCGCCGGCCCGGAACCGGACCGCGTCACGACGACGACGTCGTGGCCGCGCCCGGCGAGCCGCTCGGCGAGGTGCGCCCCGACCTGCCCGGCTCCGACGATCACGTGCTTGCCCATCGGTTTCTCCTGTCCGCGTTGCTCTTCAGCGGTTCTCGACGTGGGACTTCAGTGCGGTCAGCCGGGTCTCGTGGGCCGCGCGGAGCTTGCGCTCCCCGAAGACGAGCCGGGCGAGCGGGCCGTCGAACGACTCCTGGGAGGTCACCCGGGTGCGCCCGCCCTCCGCGGTGAGGACCATGCGGTCCACGGCCCGGTAGAGGCCGAGGGCGCTGCCCGTCCAGCTCAGCTCCCGCTCGGGCTCGACGATGGCGAACCGGGAGCGCAGCGGCGTCCCGTCCAGGCTCCAGCGGAACTCCCGGCCCGGCTCGACGGCGTCCAGCGTGCGGATGCGGAAGCCCGGCGCCCAGGTCTCCCAGCCGCGCAGGTCGGCGAGGACCTCCCAGACCCGCTGCGCCGGGGCGTCGATGACGATCTCGGACGAGCTGGTGACGGGCGCGGTGTCGTCGATGCGCCTGCGCAGCGCGTACTCCTCGTGCAGTGTCGCGAGGTTTTTGGCGAACATGCGGCTTCCTTCGGATAGGTGCTCCGTTACGAGAGCAATGCTCTCTCTGGAGAGCGCTGTTGTCAAGAGCGGTGCTCTCGCTTCGGTGTGGTGCTCTGCTAGCCTCGGCCCCATGGCTGCACGTACGGCACGCGAACGGGTCCGGGCGGAGCTGATCCGCGAGATCACCGAGATCGCCAGGCGGCAGCTCGCCACCGAGGGGGCGGCCGGCCTGTCGCTGCGCGCGGTCGCCCGGGAGATGGGCATGGTCTCCTCGGCGATCTACCGGTACTTCCCGAGCCGCGACGACCTGCTGACCGCGCTGATCATCGACGGGTACAACGCCGTCGGCGAGGCCGTGGAGCGGGCCGACGCGGGGACGCCCGCCGACGACTTCGCCGGCCGCTGGCTCGCCGTGTGCCGGGCCGTCCGGGAGTGGGCGCTGGCGCACCCGCACGAGTACGCGCTGCTCTACGGGTCGCCCGTCCCCGGCTACAAGGCGCCGGACGCCACCGTCTCCGCCGCCGCCCGCGACACGGTCGTGTTCGCCCGGATCGTCTCCGAGGCGCACGCGGCGGGCGCGCTCGACCCGGCCGGGCCCCTCCCGCCTCCGCCGTCCTCGATCGCCGCCGACCTGGCCCGGGTGCGCGCCGCCGTCGACCTGTCCGCCCCGGACGACGTGACCGTCCGCGCCCTCACGGCATGGGCCGCTTTGTACGGGACGGTGAGCTTCGAATTGTTCGGGCAGTTCGCCAACACCGTCGAGGACGACCGGGCCGCCTATTTCGACCACACGATGACGCTGCTGGGGCGTCTCGTCGGCCTGAAAGCGTGATCCCGCGGGGCCTGCGGAGCCGTCCGAACCACGGTCAGTGACTCATGTGACAGGTGGTAAGAACCGATGTGATCGGTGATTTCGCAGGTCATAAAGGGCGTCGCGGATTACGGACGGCTCGCGTTCACCGAATCCATTGACGGAACCTCATCGCCCCCGCAAGCATGGATCGCTCGGTGACGCGCGGAACCCGGGGACGGGAGTCGCGGCAGGGGCGGGAAGGAGCGCGTGGGCAGCGCGATGAAGTCCAACCAGTCGACCTTCGCCGGTGGCGGCACGGGTGCGTCCGGCGGCGGAGCGGCGGGCTCGTCCGCCGGCGCGGCGGGGCTCGGCCGCTCGGGGCTCGGCACCTCCGGCGGGCAGCGGCTCCCCGCCTCCCCGCGGGAGCGCAAGCCCGCGCTCGCGGCGCTCGCGGTGCTGCTCATCCTCGGCGGCGCGCTCGCCAGCGCCTACCTCGTGATGGCCAGCGGCGAGCGGGTCTCGGCGATCCGGATCGCGCAGCCGGTCGCGGCCGGGCAGCAGATCCCGGCGAGCGCCCTCGAAGAGGTGCAGGTCGGCGACACCGGCATCCAGTTCATCGGCTGGTCCGAGCGCGCGAAGGTCACCCGGCACGTCGCCGCCGTCCGGCTGGTGCCGGGCGCGCTGCTGACCAACTCCATGATCGTCGCGGCGAACGCGCCGGAGAACGGGCGGCTCGTCGTCGGGCTGGCGCTCAAGCCCGGCCAGTTCCCGTCCGGCGGCGTCGAGGTCGGCCGGCACGTCACCCTCTACGCGGTCGGCGGCGGGCAGAACGGCGGCCCGCGCGCCGGGACCGTGCTGGCCGCGGACGCCGTCGTCATCGGCGTCGGCGGGGCCGGCGGGGGCGGCGGCGAGCTCGGCGCCGCCCGGCTGAGCTCCGACCAGACCAGCATCGACGTGGCCGTCTCCCCGGCCGACGCCCCGCAGGTCACCCAGGCCGCCTCGGCCGGCGCGGTCGCGCTCGCGCTGATCCCGGACGGGGCACGGCCCCCCGCGGCCTCCGCCGAGCGGTCCCCGCCGCCCACCGGGCGCAACCAGGGCGGCGCGGAACCCCCGGACGGCCCCGTGCAGGTCCCGGGCGGCGGCGGGTCGGGCACGGGCGAGAGCCCGCCGGCGGGGCCGGGCGCGGGCGGTAACTGACCGTGGCACTCATCGCGCTCGCGGCCGACAAGGGGGCGCCGGGCGTCACGACCGCGGCGGTCGCCCTCGGTGCGGTGTGGCCGCGCCCCGTGCTGGTCGCGGAGTGCGACCAGGCGGGCGGCGACCTCGTGTACCGGCTGCCCGCCGCCGCGCCGGACGCCCCCGGCGGCACGCCCGACCACACCGCGGACGGCGGGACGCTCAACCCGTCCCGCGGACTGCTCAGCCTCGCCGCCACCGCCCGCCGCGGGCTGCGGCCCGACCAGATCGCCGAGCACTGCCAGCGGCTCGTCGGCGGCCTCGACGTCCTCGTCGGGACGACCAACGCCGAGCAGGCGCAGGCGATGAGCTGGCTGTGGGGGCCGCTCGGCCGGGCGTTCGCCGGCCTCGACCCGGTGGACGTGCTCGCCGACTGCGGCCGGCTCGGCGCCGGCACCCCGCTGCTCGACCTGATGCACGAGGCCGACCTGGTCGTCCTGCTCACCCGGGCCACCCTGGAGCAGGTCGCGCACCTGCGCGAGCGCGTCGCCGCGCTGACCGCGGAGCTGCGCGGCGGCCCGCCGGTCGGGGTCCTCGTGCTCGCCGACCCGCGCGACTTCCGCGGCTCGATCGCCGAGGTCGACCGCGTCCTCGCCGGGGCGCGGGGACGCGGCCGCCCGGCGGACCCGGGCGACCGGCCGGGCGCCGCGCCGCCGGACGTGACCGTCCTCGGCGGGCTGGCCCTCGACCCGAAGGGCGCCGAACTGCTGTCGGGCCGCTGGGGCGGCCGGCTGGACCGCTCGCTGCTGATCCGGTCGGCGCGGGAG
>NZ_SMKM01000420.1 GCF_004348665.1 Actinomadura sp. GC306
CACCCGACCCGTGGCAGACACACACACCAGGCGCCCCTACAACGGGCTCCCCGAGCGGCCCCCCACACCCAGCCACCTCCCCGGGCCAACCTGACGAGACCGCTACCTGGGCGGCGCGTGATCCCAGCGAGCCTGTCTCAGGTGGGACGCCGTACACCCCAGGTGCTTCTGCAACCGAAGGCCCAAGATCTCCAGGTGGCCCGCCTCTGCCGGGTCGGGACGGGGGCGAGGCGTCGGATTGGACATCCCGTGAGCCCGGTCCTGCGCCACAGTCGCGTGCCGCACCGGGACCGTCGGGTGAGGCCAACCCATGGCCGGGAACTGAGCCCGGCCCGTCCCCGTCCGGCGGGGTGCCGTACACGTCTGGTGCTTCTTCGGCTGGCGCCTCTGAATCTGGGGGTGGTGCGCCGCTGTCGGGCCGTGACGCGGACGAGGCGTCCTCAGATTGGACGCGACGTGAGCCCGGCGTCGCGTCGCAGTCGGGCCAACCTGACGAGAGCGCTACGTGGGCGGTGCGTGAACCCAGCGAGCCTGTCCCAGGTGGGACGCCTTACGCCTCGGGCGCTTCTGCAACCGAAGGCCCAGATTCTCAAGGCGGTCCACCTCTGCCGGGCCGTGACGTGGGCGAGGCGTCCTCGGATTGGACGTCCCGTGAGCCCGGGACTGCGCCGCAGCCGGGTGCCGCACCGGGGGCGTCGGGTGAGACCGACCCATGGCCGGGATATGAGTCCGACCAGTCTCCGGCGGGTGGGACGACATACACGTCGAGCGGGTCGTCGGAGTTTTATGCGGAGGGTGGTCCTTCGGCGGGGCGCGAGGCTGCGGGAGCGGCGTCGCAGGCGCGTGAGGCGGGCGATCCCTCGCAAGCCGGGGCATCATCGGGGTCGCAGGGTGCGCAGTCGCCGTCCTGGACGTCGCGGGAGCCGGGGAATGCGTCGGCCGGGGCGTCGCCGGGGTGGGATGACGATGAGCCGTTCCTGCCGGGGAAGGGGTTGTCGGCGGAGCCGCCGCCGCGGCCGGAGCCGGAAGTGCCGGTGCTCGCGGCCGGGCCGGGGCCGATGGCCGATCCCGGGCGGCGCAAGGCGCTCGCGGACGCGTTCGTCGCCGACTTCGTGGAGAGTGCGGCGTGGCGGGCCACGCTCGCGGTGCTGGACGGAGCCTTCCCCGGGCGGGGGATCGCGGCGACGCTGGCGCGGCGCGGCGACGAGATCCGCCGCACGATGGACGCCCTCGACCGTAAGACCATGGTGAAGCTCGGCGTCCCGGCATGGCTGGACGACGCCGGGATGGTGCTCGACCTCAGCGCGCACCTCGGGGTCCGGGCGGCGCGGAAGCAGCCGCGCGACCCCGGGCGTCCCCGCGCGTCGCGGCCCTATGCGGGGGCGTTCGTGGTCGACACGCTGGACCCGCTGCGGTACCACCGGGCGGTCGGCGGGCCGCGCGCGCCGCGTGACCTGCGGGCGGAGGGCGTGCTGCCGGTGCCGTCCGCGGAGGACGACGACAGCGGTGTCGTGATCGTCGCGAACCTGACGTCCGCGGGGGTGCGGGTCCTGGATTCCGCGGCGCTGTGGCGCTACGCGGGACGGGTCGTCACCGGAACCCTGCACGAGGCCGCGCGGCCGGAGACGCGGCGGCAGGTCCGCCGGGTGCTGTGGGCGTTGCGGCGCGTGGTGTTCGTCGACCCGGACCTCGGCCTCGGGCTGTGCCTCCAGCTCGACGCGGAGCGGGTTCCGCGGTGCCTGCTCGCGTTCGCCGTGGACCGGACGGCGGGCACGCCGCAGTTCGTCCGGCCCTGATCAGTCGGCGGAGCGCAGCCAGGAGAGGTCGCTCTGCCGGTCGGCGGGCAGCTCGCGGATCCGGTCCGCGAGCTGCCACGGCTCCGCCGGCGGCGTGCCCTCCTCCGGGAGGAGCCCGCAGACGAGCGCGGACTGCGTGCTGACGGCCGTGAACGGGCCGAACCGCGCGACCCCGCCGCCGCGCAGTGCCGCCAGCTCGGTGAGCAGCGCGTTGAGCGCGGACGGGTCCCGCGGGTCGTACAGGCCGCGGACGAACGTGAACAGGTCCTCCGCGAGCACCCCGGCGCGCCGGCCCGAGAGGTGGTACACCGTCCCCCGGTAGGCGCCCGTGGCCGCCGCATACGCCTCGCGGACGCGGGGCCGCAGGCCGTACTCGGCGGCGGCGCGCTCGTACGCGTCGGCGAGCAGCGCTTCGGCCTCGCCCTCCTCGCTGAGCAGCATCCCCGTGACGACGCCTTCCTCACGGTCGAGCCGGTCGAGCATCTCCCGGCGGAGCTCCTGGACGTCCTGCTCCATCGCGTCCAGCGACCGCGCCAGGGCCCGCTGGGCGTCGCGGTCGAGGTCGAGGCCGCCCAGTTCGTCGGACAGCTCGCCGACTTGCTTCTCCAGCCGCTCCACCCGACCGGTCAGCGCGTCCATCCCGTCGAGGACCTCGGCCGGCGGGGCCTCCGGCTGCTCCGGCGGGATCGGGATGCCGGCGGGCTCGGTCGCCTCGTCCACCACCGTCTTCAGCGCCTCGTGCCGCCGGGCGAGTTCGGACAGCTGCCCGCGCAGGTCGCGCAGGTCCGCCTGCGCGCGTGGGAGCCGTTTGTCGGACGCCAGGTAGAGCTCGCGTCCGGCGATCGCGAGGCAGAGCAGGACAAGGACCACGGTGGTCATGTGACTCCTCGGGAGGCGGGCTGCGCATCCGACGATAACCATCCGCGGCCGTATTGGCGGAGGACGCGGCCGATCTAGTCCAAAAGGCCCGCGCATTTCCCCAACGTCACCCCGGCCCGCTGGCGAGGCGTCACGCAGAAGACCGCGAGCAGGTCCTCACAAGCGGTGATACGTCCCGCCGTACCCGCGGCCCTGCGTTAGCCGGCTGATTCGGCCGTGCAGTGGGGCGCGCGGGCGATCGGGGGCAGTGGCCGCGCTCTCGCACGCCTGAGGCCGCGCGGAGTCGGCGCTCCGGGGGTGTTGGAGCGTGCGGTGGGTTCTTCGGGGTGCCCTTGCTCGGCTTAAGTAAGGCCACGCGGAACTGGTCGGTCGGTTCGGTGCCCTTGTCGGTCTGGATGTCACAGGGCCGCAGAAGGACACGGCGCGGTGGCGTGGTGATGTTGGGTTGCGGTGGTGGCCTCTGGGGCGTTAGCCGAATAGGCCGCCTAGGAGGCCGCCGAGGATTTCGGCGGCGCCGCCTGCCAGTTCGCCGGCTACGTCGCCTGCCACGCCGCCTACGGCGTCGGCGGCCAGGTTGCCTGCGATGTTGCCTGCGGCCTGGCCCGCGTAGCCGGCGATGACGTTGCCGAAGGCGTCCACAGGAGCGCCGGCGACGTAGCCGGCCACGTTCTGCGCGTAGCCGCCTGCCGCGCCGAGGGCCATGCCGCCCGCGATGCCTGCGGCCGCGGCGCCGCCCGCCAAGCCCAGGCCGGCGGCCGCTGCGGCGGCGCCGCCGTGGCGGCGGTGGCCGTGGTAGCCGGGGGAGCCGTGGTGGACGTGCACGGGCGGTGCGCCCGGGTGGCCTTGGGG
>NZ_SMKM01000421.1 GCF_004348665.1 Actinomadura sp. GC306
CTTATGGAGCGCTCCATAAGGGCAACACACCGCAAGTCAATGCGGCTGGCGGTCAGTCGTCCTCCTTTGGCGGGGGGACGATCAGGGTGGGGCGGTGCGCGTGGTGGAGGACGCGTGTCGAGACGCTGCCGAGGATCATCGACCGGGCGCCGGCCAGCCCGCGCGAACCGGTGACGATGAGCGAGGCGTTCAGCTCGTCGGCGGTGTCCACGATCGAGGCCCACACCGGCCCGACCCCGCGCTCGACCCGCGTCGTCACCTCGGTTAGCCCGTTGTCGCGCGCGAGCTCGGCCCCGTGCCGCGCGAGCTGCTCGGCCTCTTTCTGCTCCTCGTAGTGGCCGCCCTCCTGCCAGGCGGCGACCGAGGTCACGGCCGCGAGCGACGCCCAGTTGACCTGCGCCAGCAGCGGCTCCCACACCGTCATCACCACGGCCGGCTCCGGCTTCAGGTGCCGCGCCGCGTACCTGACCGCCGTCTGCGCGTCCTCCGAACCGTCGTACGCAATGAGAATCGTCATACCCCAAGCCTCTCCCACCCGATCCCGAGCCGAACGCTCAGGACGAGTGGTTGATCTCACCTCCGGCCGCTGGTCAGGCCGCCGCGGGTGCGCTGAGGTCGATCGAGCCGTGGCGTGCAGGGGGCGCGGCGGCCGTCAGGGCGCCGGCGGGCGGCCCAGGCAGGCGGGCCGCGGTAGGCCGCCGCTGGTGGGCTGAGGTCGATCGGGCCGGGCGCGCGGGCGGCGCGGCGGCCGTCAGGTCGCCGGCGGGCGGCCGGGGCCGGGTGGGCCCGCGAAGGACTGGGCGATGTCGAGCCAGCGGTCGGCGTCCGGGCCGACGGCGGTGAGGGCCAGGTCGGCGCGGTGGCGGCGCTGGGTGGTCAGGTGGCAGAAGTCGAGCGCGGGGCCGGTGACCGATTGGGCGGCGTCCGGCGGCCCCCACTTCCACTCCTCGCCCGCCGGGCCCTTCAGGACGATGCGGAACTCCTCGGCCGGCGGCTCCAGGCCGCGGGTGCGGAACGCGAAGTCGCGGGTCCGGGCGCCGATGTGGGCGACGTGCCGGAGCCGGCGGGTGGGCTCGCGCCGCTCACCGAGGGCGTCGGCGACGTCCTCGCCGTGCGCCCAGGTCTCCATGAGCCGCGCGGTCGCCATCGACGCCGCGCTCATCGGCGGGCCGAACCAGGGGACGCGCGTCCCCGCCGGGACCGCGGCCAGCGTCTCGACCACCCGGCGCCGCCCGGCGCGCCATCGGGCGAGCAGGCGGGACGGCTCCTCGGCCGCGCCCTCCGCGGCCCCCGCGTCGACGTAGTCGCCCGGTCCGGACAGCGCCCGCTCGGCGAGCTTCGCGAAGGCGGCGGCGTCGGTGGCGGCGACGATGGCGAGGTCGTCGGTCCAGGCGAGGTGGGCGATCTGGTGCGCGACCGTCCAGCCCGCGGCGGGCGTCGGGTCCGCCCAGCGCGCGGCGGGCAGCGGTGCGACCAGGGCGTCGACGGAGTCGCCCTCGGCGGCGAGGTCGGCGAGCAGGGAGTCGAGATCCGGCATGCCGCCAGGATCCCGCGCGGGGGCGGCGCCCGTACAGGTCCGCCCCCGACAAACCGAACCGGGTTCTCTTAGTCGAGGAGGGCGCGGGCGGCGGCGTAGTCGGCCTTGCCGTTGGGCAGCCGCAGGCCGTTCCGGGTGCGGATGAACACCTTCGGGATCTTGTAGCGGGCCAGGTGGGCGGCGCAGCCCTCGCGCAGCTCCGCGTCATCGGGCGCCGTGTCCCCGGGGGCGGGCCGCACCACCGCGACGATCTCGGTGCCCCAGCGATCGCTCGGGCGGCCGACGACCAGCGCGTCCGCGATGCCGGGCAGCCCGCGCAGGACGTTCTCGACTTCCTCCGCGAACACCTTCTCCCCGCCGGTGTTGATCGTGGTGGCCTCCCGCCCGTGGACCTCGACGGTGCCGTCGGCGAGCAGTCGCGCCCGGTCGCCCGCCACGACCAGCCGCTCCCCGTCCAGCGTGCGGAACGTCGCCGCGGTCTTGTCCGGGTCGCCGAGGTAGCCGAGCGGGATCGAGTCGCCGCCCTTGGCCAGCCAGCCCATCTCCTCGTCGCCGGGCGCGAGGCGGCGCGACCGGTCGGCGCTGAGGACGGCCGTCCCCGGCGTCGGCATGAACGACCGCGCCGACGACCCGTCGCGCGCGACCTGGAAGCCGGACTCCGACGACCCGAGGATGTCCACGATGCGGGTGTGGGGGAGCAGCTCCAGGAGCCGCCGCTTGACGTCCGGGCTGATGGCGGCGGCCGAGTTCACGAACGTCCGCATCGAGCCGAGGTCGTGCGGGCGGGCTTCGAGCGCCTCGACGATGGGGCGGGCGAACGCGTCCCCGACCAGCGGCATCCGCGTGACGCGCTCGCGCTCGGCGGTGGCCATCAGGTCGGCGGCGTCCAGGCCGTCCACCCGGTCGGGGAAGACGACGCACGCGCCGCCGCACCAGCCGCCGAGCGCCGACCAGGTGCCCGCGCCGTGCATGAGCGGCGGCCCGACGAGCACGCGGTGCTCGTTCCGGACGGCCTTCTCGACGGCCTCCCGGAGGTCGTCGAGCGGGCTGCCGTCGCGGCGGCGCATCCCGAGCGGCCCGGTCATCAGGTCGCCGATCCGCCACAGCACGCCCTTGGGCATCCCGGTCGTTCCGCCGGTGTAGAGGATGTGCAGGTCGCCGGCCTCGGGACGGACGTCCGGCAGGGGATCGGCGGACGCCTTCGCGAGCGCCTCCTCGTAGTCGAGCGCGCCGGGCAGGAGGCCCTCCCCGGACGCGTCGGCGACCTGGAGGAGCAGCGGCCGCCGGTCGAGCCCCTCCACGACGCGGCCGATCACCGGCGCGAACCGGGCGTGGTAGATCACCGCGGCGGGACGGGCGTCGCCGAAGAGGTGGGCCAGCTCGTCGTCCACGTACCGGTAGTTGACGTTGAACGGCGCGACCCGGGCCTTGTGCGCGCCGACGAGGCCCTCCAGGTACTCCGGGCCGTTGTGCAGGTAGAGGGCGAGGTGGTCGTGCGGCGACTCCCACGGCTCGCCGCGCCCGGCGTCCTCCCGCAGGCCGAGCCCGTGGCCGTGCAGGACGTTCGCCAGCCGCCGGGTGCGCTCGGTCATCTCGCGCCAGGTCATCCGGTGGTCTCCCCAGGCGAGGCACTCGCGGTCGGGGACGGCGGCGGCGATGGCCTCGTGCAGGGTCGCCAGGTCGAGCATGCGGCACTCCTCCAGGGACGGCGTCGCTCCTCCGGACGCTTGGCAGTACCGTAAACGACCGCTTACCGAATCCCGTTCAGTGGGGCCGTGCTTCGGCCGAACGCACGAGGCCGAACGTACGGGGCCGAACGTACGAGGCATACCGGGTTGGAAGGAACAATTATCCGGTGCCCCCCGTACAGCGGCCGCGCGGCGAGGTGACCCGCGGCACCACCGCCCCCAACCGGCTGCGCCGCGTCGACCGCTGGATCGCCGCCACCCAGGCCGGCCCGCTGCGCTCGGTCCCGGGCCCGCCG
>NZ_SMKM01000422.1 GCF_004348665.1 Actinomadura sp. GC306
GCCGCCAGTGCCGCGGGGGCCGCCAGCCGTCCGAGCCGTTCCGCGAGCCGGTGCCCGACGAGCCCGACCACCACCAGCCCGAGCGCGAACGCCGACGGGTAGAGGGCGACCTCGGCGCGCGGGAGCCCGCGCTCGGCGCGCAGCTCGGGCAGGATCGCGCCGAGCGCCGTCAGCAGGTAGCCGAGGCAGCCGAACGCGAGGTAGAGGCCGAAGGTCGAGGAGGTGCGCCGCAGCACCGCGGTCTCGCTCATGGTCACCCCGGGGAGAGAATATGCTCGTGCCACGAGGATAAATCGGAACGGCCAGGATGTCACCATGCAGCCGAAGACCGCGCACTCGGCGCGGGCCCTGCGCAGCCAGGGCGCGCTGGCCGTGCTGCGCCACGTCCACGCGCACCCGTCCGCGACCAGGGCGGACGTGGCGCGCGCGCTGGGGTTGAGCAGCGGGTCCGCCACCGAGATCACGGCCCGGCTCAAGGCCGCGCGGCTGGTGCGGGAGACCCCGCCGGCGCGCGCGAGCGGGCGCGGCCGGCCGTCCCCCGTCCTCGGGGCCCATCCCGAGGGCCCGCTGGTCTGCGTGGTCGCCATCAGCCACGAGCAGTGGCGGGTGGCCTGCGTGGAGCTCGGCGGGCGCGTCATCACCGAGGACACCGGCCGCCACACCGGCTCCCCCGCCCTCGTCGGAACGCTCGCCTCGCACGTCGCCGCGCTGCACGCCCACTACGGCGGGCGCGTCCGCGCGGTGTCGGCCGGTGTCGCCGGCACGGTCAGCGGGACGACGATCATTCAGGCGTCCGGGCTGGGTTGGCGCGATGTCGCCCTCGACCCGCTGCAGCCGCCCGGTGTCCCCCTGCTCGTCGGGAACGACGCGTCGCTCGTGGGGCTCGCCGACGCCCGCCGACCCGCGCACCACGGCCGGCGAGATCATCGCGTCGGCGGCGGCCGACCCCGCGGCGCTGGAGGCCGTCGCCCAGGCCGCCCACGCATTCGGACGGGGCATGGGCGCCCTCGTCAACGCGCTCGACCCGGACGTCGTCACCCTCTCCGGCCTGGCCCTCGACCTGGCCGCCCGCACGCCCGCGTCCCTCGCGGACGGCTACACCTCGGCCCTCATGCGCTACCGCCGCGCCGAACCGCCACCCGTCCTGCACTCCCCCCTCGGCCCGCAGGGCCCGCTGATCGGCGCCGCCGACACCGCGTTCGACGTCCTGCTCACCGAAGACGGCCTGGAGACCTGGTCACGCACCTGACCTGGCCACGCGCTCAACCCCGACTCCACTCGGGCACCGCCCCGGCCGCGAGGAGGCGCAGGTCCGGTGCGGCCTCCAGAGCCTTCTCCTCGCCGCCCGGCGTGTAGGTGACGATCAGCCGGAGCGGGCGCCACGTCGCGTTGTACGTCGAGTGCCAGACGCCCTTCGGGATGTGGACCGCGTCGCCCTCGCCGATCCGGAACGGCTCGCCGTCGTCCACCATCTGCGCCGCCTCCCCGGAGATCACGTAGATGACCTCCTCAGCGCCCGGATGGTTGTGCCGCGCGTGCCCCTTGCCGGGATTGACGATCACCTCGCCGAACGTGCTGCCCGCGCCGGGCACGGACGACGGTGTGACGAACCATTTGATGGACCCCCAGTCGAAGGTCATCGTCGTCACGTCTCCCGGATTGACCAGCATCAGAGCTCCAGATCCTTGAAGGCGGCCACCTGCCGCGTGATGGCCCGCTCGGTCGGCAGGCGCTCGACCGAGGACGCCCCGAAGAAGCCGACGACGCCCTCGGTGCGGGAGAGCACGTACGCCGCGTCGTCCGGTTCGGCGATGGGCCCGCCGTGGCACAGCACCAGGACTTCCGGGCGGACGGCGAACGCGGCGTCCCGCATGGCCTGGACGCGCTCGACCGCCTCGTCCAGCGTCAGCGCCGTGCCCGCGCCGATGCTGCCCTTCGTGGTGAGCCCGACGTGCGGCACGAGGACGTCGGCGCCCGCCTCCGCCATCGCCCGCGCCTGGTCCTCGTCGAAGACGTACGGGGCGGTGACCAGGTCGCGCTCGTGCGCGAGCCGCACCATCTCGACCTCCAGGTCGAAGCCCATGCCGGTCTCTTCGAGGTTCTGCCGGAACACGCCGTCGTACAACCCGACCGTCGGGAAGTTCTGCACTCCCGCGAAGCCCATGGCCTTGAGCTGATCGAGGAACACCGGCATCAGCCGGAACGGGTCGGTGCCGCACACTCCGGCCAGGACGGGCGTGTCCGCCACGACCGGCAGCACCTCGGACGCCATCTCCACCACGATCTGGTTCGCGTCGCCGTACGGGAGCAGCCCGGCCAGCGACCCGCGCCCCGCCATCCGGTACCGGCCCGAGTTGTAGATGATGACCAGGTCGACCCCGCCGGCCTCCGCGCACTTGGCGGACAGCCCGGTGCCCGCCCCCGCGCCGATGACGGGCCTGCCCTCCGCGACGGTGCCCCGGAGCCGCTCCAGGACGGTTCCCCGCTTCATCCCGCTCCCTCCGAGATCATCTGGTGCAGCCGGTCGGCCATCGCGCGGCCGAACGACGGATCGTTGATGTTCACGTCGAGCCGCTCCGTCTCCACCGCGCCCGCCATGGCCGCGAAGCACGCCTCGTCCGCCGCCGGGTCATGGAACGGCATGCCCGGCGCGTCCAGCGCCGACACGCCCCCGAGCGGGACGAACAGCGCCGCCGGCCCGGTCGCGGCGGCCAGCTTGGCCGCCACCCGCCGCCCCAGCTCCGCCATCTCCTCCGGCGTCGTCCGCATCAGCGTCACGGTCGGATTGTGGACGTACAGGACGCGCCCCTCGAACCGCTCCGGGACGGTCTCGCGCGGCCCGAAGTTGACCATGTCCAGCGCGCCGGGCGCCACGACCTGCGGCACCCCGCGCCGTCCCGCCGCCGTCAGCCGCTCGGGCCCGGCCGACAAGACCCCTCCCACCAGGTCGTCGGCGAGCTCCGTCGTGGTCAGATCGAGCACGCCCTCGACCAGCCCGCTCTCCACCAGCCCTTCGAGCGCCCGGCCGCCCGCCCCGGTGGCGTGGAAGACGAGCACCTCGTAGCCCAGCTCTTCGAGCCGCACCCGCGCGGCGTCCACCGCCGGTGTCGTCACCCCGAACATCGAGGCCGCGACAACGGGCCGCTCGTCCGCCGCGGGCGCCGACCGCGCCGCCTCGTACGCCCGCGCCATCCCGGCCGCCGCTGCCGCCGCGTTCCCGAGGACCAGCCGCGTCACCCGGTTCACGCCCGCGATGTCGGCGACGCTGTACATCATCGTGACGTCCTTCGCACCCACGTACGGCGTCACGTCCCCGGACGCCATCGTGGACACGATGAGCTTGGGCAGCCCGATCGGCAGATCCCGCACGGCCCGCGCCGCGATCGACGACCCGCCGCTCCCGCCGACCGCGAGCACGGCATCGACCCGCTCCAGCCCGGCGAGCACGGCCGCCGCGCCCTCCCCCATCGCCGTGACGGCCGCCCCC
>NZ_SMKM01000423.1 GCF_004348665.1 Actinomadura sp. GC306
GTTGGGGGTCGGGGTGCAGCATGCCGAGGTCTCGGGCTTGGTGAGGGTGTCCGCGTCGGCCTTGACCACGTAGACCTCCCAGGGCTCGTTGCCGGGGGCGGTGACCCAGACCTTGTCCTGGACGGCGTAGCAGCAGGTCGTGTCGTTCTCCTCGGCGGTCGCCAGGCCGGACTCCTGCAGCCGCTCGGTGGCCTCGGTCACCTGGGCGGTGTCCTCCACCTCGACGCCCAGGTGGTCCAGGCGGGTGGCCTCCTCGTCCTTGCCCTCGATCAGGACGAGCTTGAGCGGCGGCTCGGCGATGGCGAAGTTGGCGTAGCCGTCCCGGACCTTGGCCGGGTCCGTGCCGAACAGCCTGGAGTAGAAGGCGATCGACGCCTCCAGGTCGGGGACGCGCAGCGCGAGCTGTACACGGGACATGGGTCCTCCTTGATTCGATGAACTTCTAAGTAGGGTCGAGTTTGCATCTTCGCTTCGATGAATGTCAAATTAGAGGTATGTCGAATCAAGCGTTGCCGTTGGTCGCCGCCACGGGGTGCTGTTCTCCACTGGTGGCCGAGCCGTTGGCGGAGGACGAGGCGGCCGAGCTGGCGCGGGTGTTCAAGGCGCTGGCCGACCCCGTCCGGCTCCGGCTGCTGAGCCTCATCGGCGCGCACGCGGGCGGGCGGCAGGCCGAGGTGGGCGTGTGCGTGTGCGAGCTGACCGGCGCGTTCGACGTCACCGCCCCGACAATCTCGCACCATCTGAAGATCCTGCGCGAGGCCGGGCTCATCGCGTCCGAGCGGCGCGGTACCTGGGTGTACTACTGGCTGCTTCCCACCGCACTGGGCCGTCTCGGCGCGCTGCTCGCCACCCCGGCGAAGGCTGAGACTCTTCCCTGAACGGCTTCCATCGTTTATCGTCGATGGACGATGAATGAGCAGAGAGGGCCACTCGACCGGGACGCGGCGGTCGAGTACGCGTCCTGGTTCAAGGCGCTGGCCGATCCGACGCGGGTCCAGATCGTGTCGCTGCTGGCGCGCCGCGGCGTCCCGCTGCGCGTCGGCGAGATCGTCGAGGCGGTGGCGGTCGGGCAGTCCACCGTCTCGGCGCACCTCAAGGCGCTGGCCGAGGTCCGGTTCGTGCTGGTCGAGCGGCGCGGCACCGCGGCGTTCTACCGGATCAACGACGCCTGCGTGGACTGCTTCCCCTCGGCCGCCGACATCGTCATGGGCCGTCCCGCCCCGGAACCGCCCGGTTGCACCGACGAAGGAGAGGCATGATGAGCGATCCGGTCGATCGGTACTCCGGGCTCGCGCGGCTCGCCATGGCCGGCGGCACGCCCCTGGAGGAGGAGGGGGACGGCTGTTTCGGCGCCGCCGCCTACGACGTGGACGGCGACGTCCCCGAGGCGGCCGTGCGGGCGAGCCTCGGCTGCGGCAACCCCCTCGCCGTCGCCGACCTGCGGCCCGGCGAGACCGTCCTCGACCTCGGCTCGGGCGGTGGCCTGGACGTGCTGCTGTCGGCCCGCCGCGTCGGTCCCTCCGGCACCGCCTACGGGCTGGACGCCAGCCCCGACATGCTCGATCTCGCCCGCGCCAACGCCGCGCGGGCCGGTGCGGGGAACGTCCGATTCCTGCAGGGGCGTATCGAGGACGTCCCGCTGCCCGACGCGGCCGTGGACGTCGTCATCTCCAACTGCGTGATCAACCTGTCGCCCGACAAGCCCCGCGTCCTCGCCGAGGCGTTCCGCGTGCTCCGGCCGGGCGGGCGCCTCGGCATCAGCGACGTCATCGCCGACGAGGGGCTGGACGGTGCTCGCCGCGCCGCCGCGGAGGCCCGGGTCGGCTGCGCCAACGGCACCCTCACCGTCCCCGAGTACCGGCGTGCGCTGGCCGCGGCCGGGTTCACCGGCGCCTCGGTCACCCGCACCGCCCCGGCCGGTGACGGTCTGCACTCGGCGATCGTCCAGGCCCGCAAGCCCTGAACCGCGCGGCCGCGCACGCGGGATCCAATGACCGGACGAGCGGTGCAAATCCGGGCGTTTTCACTAGGATGCTCGCGTGCGCGAAGATCAGGAGACCACGGACGAGGGCATGCTCACCGCGCCGCTCCGGCTGCCGGGCGACAGAACCGGGGACGAGGAGCCGGCGGCGGTCCGCAAGGGCGGGGCCATCGCCCGGGTCGATCCCGCGCCGGTGCAGGCGTTCGGGCAGGACGTCGAGCGGCTCGCCGAGCTGGTCGAGCGGCTCACCGCGACCGCCGCGACGCTGGGCGACCGGCTCGACGGCGAGGCGCGCGCCGTGCTCGGCAAGGCCGAGAGCGCGCTGGCCGAGGCGCGTGCCGCGCGCCAGGCGGCGGCGGACGCCGACGCCCGGACCGCGCGGGCCGAGGCCGACGCGGAGGCGGCCCGCAAGGAGGTCGCCGAAGCGAAGGAGGAGCTGAGCAAGGGCCTCGCCGCGGCGAAGGCCAGCGTCGCCGCCGCGCAGGAGAGCGAGGCCAACGCCTGGAAGGAGGCGGGCGCCCACCAGCAGGCACGGGCGACGTCCGCCAATGAGGCCGCCACCGCGGAGGGGCTGCGCAAGCGCGCCGAGGCGGCCTGGAGCACCGAGCACCAGGCGCGCAACGACGCCGAGAAGGAACGCGACGAGCTGGCGACCCGGCTGTCCGCCGAGCAGGCCGCGCTGGCGACCGCGCGCGGCGAGCTGACCGACGCGCGCGCCGAGCTCGCGGACGTGCGGGCCAAGCTGGAGGGCGCCGCCGACACCGAGCGGCGGCTGCGCGCCGAGCTCTCCGCCGCGCAGGGCGAGATCGCGGGGCTGACGGTGGAGCGCGACTCCGTCGCCGCCCGCGCCGCCGAGCTCGCCACCCGCGCCGACCGGGCCGAGCAGGTCGCCGACACCGCCGAGTCCCGCATCGAGACCGAGCGCAAGCGCGCGGACCGGGCCGAGGAGCGCGCCGACGACGCCGAGGTCCGCATCAACCGGGACGCCGCGACCGTCCGCGCGCTGCAGGACACCATCCGCTCGGCGCTGGACCTGCCGGCCGTCGAGGAGCTCCCGGACGGGCACGGGATCAAGGTCGACTCCGGCACCGTCACCGCCCGGCCCGGCGGGATGATCGGCTACGACCAGGTACCGGACCTGCTGGACGGCGAGCTCGCCGCCCGGTTCGCCCGCGCGCTGCTCGCCGTCCGCGTCCACCAGGCCACCCGCCGCGTCGCCGACGAGCGGGCCGACGGCGGCGAGGACGCCGGCGCCGCCGACTGAGCCGTCGAACTTGTCCGGCATGGGCGGATTTGCGAACGCCGGGAGTTGTGCGGCGAAAGCGCGTATCGTCTAGGCCCCCGCTTCCCTGGAGGCCCGCTAGTGAACAGACGTCACCTGGCCGTCGTGCTGCTCGCGCCGGCGCTGGCGCTCACCGCGTGCGGTGGCGACGGCGGCGAGCCCGGGCCGACGCCGTCCGCCCAGCCCAGCGCGGAGAAC
>NZ_SMKM01000424.1 GCF_004348665.1 Actinomadura sp. GC306
GGCGGAGCCCACGGAGGCCGCGGCGGCGGCGATGAGGCCGGTCTCGGGTTCGGTGCCGATCACGTGGGGCGCGACGGCGATGGAGGTGGCTCCCGCGGCGCGCAGTTGCTCCGCGGCGGCCTTGACCGATGCCTCGTCGTTGAGGGAGGCGGTGAAGACGGGCGCGGCGAGCCGGGAGGCGAGCAGGACGCCGGTGACCTCGGCCTGGCGGACCGCGGCGGCGTCCCCGGGGGTGGCGATCATGAAGCCGGACGCGGCGGTGACCATCGTCATGAGCCGGATGCGGTCGGCGCGGGCGAGGCCGGCGTCGGCGAGCCGGTCGTGCAGCGCCTCGGCGATCAGCGGGTGCGGGCCGAGGGGTTCGGCGGCGAGCGCGCGGGCGGGGGAGCCGGCGACGGCGGCGTGCACGGCGGCGTCCATGGCCCGGTCGGGGCCGGTGGACAGCGGGACGACCACGGCCGCGGGGACGTCGTCCTCGCGGCGCAGGCCGCCGAGGACGGCGTGCAGGTTCGCCTCGTCGCCCTCCAGGTGCGCGATGTAGGCCGGCTGGCCGGTGTGCTCGATCTCGACGAGCCGGGCGAGTTCGTGGGCGATCTCGGTGCCGGCCCGCCCGGCGGGGCCGGGGACGGCCAGGACGAGCGCTGGGGATCCGGGGGGCAGCAGGAAGGACTCGTCCCCGCGGTGGCGGCCGCCGCGGGGGGTGCGGCGCCGTCGGGACGGCAGTGCCTCGGGTGCCTGGCTTTCGGGACTCACGGCGGGCATCGTAACGCCCTGCGGGCCGTGCGTCGGCCTTCCGCCCAGGCCGGTCATGTCCGGCGGGCCGGTGTGGGGGCCCTCGTTCCGGCCGCCGTCGTTGCCTGTATGGATCGCCGATCTCCTTCCCGTTCCGGCCGCGGCGCGAGCGGTGGGTGAAGGAGCACAGTATGGCGCATCCACCCGGGGATGACAGGGGGAAATGAAGTATTTGTCCGGGTTTGCCGCAATCTCTTTGCGGAGGTTCGGGGGCATCATCCCGGCCCGGACGCATACCTGCAGGTGGCACGGAATGGTCCCAATGCGTCCGAAAGGCGCCAAAGGGGTTGCGGGTTCGTAACGCACCACCTTTATGATCCAGGGACCCTCCGCGCCGGAACGTTCGAGGTCACATGGATTTCGTTTCCCCCCGGGGGGACGCCCCCCAGGACACCACGGCGAAGACCGATGAGCGCCGCCCCGCCGAGGCGGCCGGTCGCCGGCGCACGCGCTCGATCCGCACCCGGGTCACCGCGCTGCTGCTGGTGCCGCTGCTCTCCCTCATCGCGCTGTGGGGGTACGCCGCCAACGTCACGGGCCGCGACGCGCTCGCCCAGCGCCGCTACCACACGCTCGACGTCAAGCTCGCGCCGACCGGCCAGGCCGTGCTGGTGGAGCTCGGCAAGGAGCGCCAGGCGTCCGCCGTGTTCCTCAGCACCCCGCGCGAGAGCGCCCCTGCCGCGCCGAGCACGCTCGACCAGCAGCGCCGCCGCCTGGACGGGGCCATCGAGGTCTTCCGCAAGGAGGCCACATCCTCCGCCGCCCAGGACGCCATGCCCGCCGCGCTGAGAGACCGCGTCAACGAGGTCATCCAGGGGTTCGGCGGGCTCACCGGCCTGCGGTCCGCCATCGACGCGCGCTCCATCGAGCGGCTGACCGCGATCAACTACTACAGCACCATGGTCGACGACGTGCACCGCGTGTACGACCGCCTCGAGATCGACGACGCCGACCTGTACAACGCGACGCTGGCGACCCGGCACGCCGGCCGCGCCATCGAGCTGCTGCAGCGCGAGAACGCGCTGATCGCCTCCGCCCTCATCACCGGGGGCCGGATGACGGCGGCCGAGCACCGGACGTTCGTGGAGATGCTGGGCGAGCAGCGCTGGCACTGGACCCGGCAGCGCTCGCTCCTCGACCGCGAGGTCTACGCGAAGACGACCGCGCCCGTGTTCGCCTCGCCCGTCTACCAGAGCTACCACGGCATCGAGGACCGGATCGCCGACGCCGATCCGCGCCGGCCGCTGCCGATCCGCGCGGACGAGTGGCAGCGCACGGCGCAGCAGCTGGTGCTGCAGAGCAACGACATGCTGCTCGCCAACTCCCGGCTCGCGGGCGAGGACGCCGACCGGCTCGGCCGGGCCGCCTACGTCCGGCTGGGCGTCGTCGGCGGCCTCGGCCTGCTGGCGATCCTCGTCTCGGTGCTGCTGTCGCTGTGGGTGGCGCGGGGGTTCGTCCGCGAGCTGGTCGGGCTGCGCGGCGCCGCCGAGGAGCTGGCCGACCGCCGGCTGCCCGCCCTCGTCGGCCGGCTGAGCCGCAACGAGACCGTGGACGTCGCCGCCGAGGCGCCGCCGCTGGAGACGGGCAGCACCACCGAGGTCGCCCGGCTCGCCGACTCGTTCGCCAAGGTGCAGCGCACCGCCGTGGACGCCGCCGTCGGCCAGGCCGAGCTGCGGGCGGGCGTCCGCCGCATCTTCCTCAACATCGCCCGCCGCAACCAGTCGCTGCTGCACCGCCAGCTGTCGATGCTGGACGCGCTGGAGAGCCGCGCCGAGCCCGACGACCTCGAAGACCTGTTCCGCATCGACCACCTCACCACCCGGATGCGGCGGCACGCGGAGAGCCTGATCATCCTGTCCGGCGCCACGCCGGCCCGCGGCTGGCGGCACCCGGTGCGCTTCGCGGACGTGCTGCGCGCGGCCGTCTCCGAGATCGAGGACTACACCCGGGTGGCCGTCCTCACCGAGTCCGCGGACGGCCTGGTCGGCTCGGCCGTCACCGACGTCGTCCACCTGCTGGCCGAGCTGCTGGAGAACGCGACGACGTTCTCCCCGCCGACCACCGAGGTCCGGATGATGGCCGAGCGCGTCGGCACCGGGTTCGCCATCGAGATCGAGGACCGCGGCCTCGGCGTCCGGCCCGAGCAGCTCGACGAGGCCAACCGGCGGCTCGCCGAGCCGCCCGAGTACGACCTCGTCGACACCGACCAGCTCGGCCTGTTCGTCGTCGCGCGGCTGGCCGCCAGGCACGCCGTCAACGTGTCGCTGCAGCGCTCCCCGTACGGGGGCGTGACGGCGATCGTGCTGCTGCCGCACGAGCTGGTGGTGCCCGCCGAGCAGATGGCGGAGGCCGAGGCGGCCGCCGAGATCGAGCCCGGCGACCACCTCGCCGAGGACCCGCCGCCCGCGCGGCCCGAAGCACCGCGGGAGGCGGCGCTGGTGCCCGCGCCGCGCGCGGAGCCGGTCGTCCCGCTGCGGGAGACCGACGAGTCCGGGCGGTTCGCCGCCCTGCCCGCCGAGGAGCCGCACGAGCGGCGCCGGGCCGCGGCGGACGCCGGGCGCACGGAGGCGCCGCCCGTGCTGCCCGAGCTGTCCGGCACCGCGATGTCGTGGGGGACGCCCGGTGAGGCCCAGCCCGATCCCCAGCCCGATGCCCCGTCCGACCC
>NZ_SMKM01000425.1 GCF_004348665.1 Actinomadura sp. GC306
CACCCGCCCCGTCCCCGCCGCCCGCGCCACCGGCGCGGCGGCGTCCCGGCGGGCTGCGCCCGCCGGAGCCCGGGACCCCGCCCGGCCGCGTGGCCCGGCTGCTCCCCCGCACCGTCGCGGCCCGCGTCCGGACGCTGACGGCGGTGTCGCTCGTCCTGCTCGTCGCGCTGCTCGCCGTCACGTGGGCGGCGATCGCGAACGCCCGCGAGGGCGTGCGGGTGATCGGCCACGACGCCGGACCCCAGGTCGTCGCGACCGGCGACCTGTACTTCCAGCTCACCGACATGGACGCGCAGCTCGCCAACGCGCTGCTGGCGGGCGGCGCGGCCGGCGGCGAGCGCGACCAGGCGCTGGCCCGCTACGACGACAACCGGCTGAAGGCGGGCGACGCGCTGCTCAAGGCCGCCAAGCTCGCCGACGAGCGCACCGAGGAGAACACCGCCCGCGACGTCCTGGACGCGCTCGGCCGCTACGAGCGCCTCGCCGGGCAGGCCCTCCTGCTCGACCGGCAGGCCGGCCGCACGACCGGGCCGCCGTCCGATGAGGTCATCGACCTGTACCGGCGGGCGACCGACCTGATGAAGCTGGACCTGCTGCCCAAGGCGTACAACCTCACGCTCGACAACGGCACCCTCGTCCGGCACACCTACGAGGACAAGCGCTCCGCGGTGCTCACCGGACGGACGTGGCTCCTCGTCACCGGGCTGGCGCTACTGGCCGTCCTGGGCGGTTTCCAGCTTTACCTCACGAAGCGCTTCCGCCGGGTCCTGAACATCCCGCTGGCGCTCGCCACGCTGGCGTCGCTCGTGCTGGTCGTGACGGGCACGGCCATGCTGTCCGGGCAGGCGAGCCACCTGCGCAAGGCCAAGGAGGACGGTTTCGACTCCATCCTCTCCCTCGCGCGGGCGCGCGCCATCAGCAACAGCGCGGCCGCCGACGAGACCCGTTTCCTCCTCGACCCCGACAGGGCCGACGCCTACGAGCAGGTCTACCTGAGCAAGTCCCAAACCGTCCTCTACCTGCCCGCAGGAAATCTGGCCGAGTACAACCGGGCCGTCCAGGGGGACCTGTCGTTCGAACCCGGACGTGCCCGTTTCCTGGGTTTCCTGGGGACCGAGGCCAACCGGCCCACGGAATCGGGAGATAAGCAGGCGCAACTGGTGAACGCCCTCAACAAGGCCCTGGGCGACTACCAGAAGGTCCAGGCGAACGACCGTCAGATGCGGGACCTCGTCCACGCCGGGAAGCGCGCGGAGGCCATCTCGGCACGCCGCACCGCCGCCGACGACTTCGCCGTGTACGACCGGTCCCTGCAGAACCTCATCGGCCTCCACCAGAAGGAGTTCGACGAAGCGGTGCAGGACGGGGACGACGGAACGAGCGGCTGGTACACGGTCCTGCCCCTCGCGGGCATCGCCATCGCACTGCTCGTGCTCGCGGGGGTGCGTCCCCGCCTGGCCGAGTACCGGTGGTCGAAGTGAAGGGACGCGGCCTGCGGATCGCGGCCGCTGCGGCGGCGGCCGCGCTCCTCTCCGCCGCGTGCGGCACCGTGGGCGAGGCGACGCCGTCCGTCGCCGCCAAGGACGGCCTGGTCATCGGCATCTACACCGACCAGCCGGGCATGGGGCTGAAGACGGGCGAACCGGAGGGCGGGTACGACTCCTACGAGGGCTTCGACGTCCGCATCGCCAAGGAGATCGCCCGGCACCTGAAGGTCCCCGCGGCGGACGTGACGTTCCGGAAAGTGACGTCCAAGACCCGGGAGAAATTGATCCAGTCGGGCGCCGTGGACATGGTGGTCGGCACCTACTCCATCACCCCGGAACGCAAGACGGAAGTGAAGTTCGCCGGCCCCTACTATGTCGCCCACCAGGACATTCTCGTCCGGAAAGCCGAATCCGCGCCGATCGAGGGGCTGGCCGACCTCGCCGGTAAACGCCTTTGCATGGTCCCCGGTTCGCAATCGTTCGTGCGCGTCCGCACCGAACAGGGCGTGAACGCGGTTCCCGTCGAGGCCGAGGGATATTCCGACTGCCTCGGCAAGCTGATCGCGGGCGACCTCGACGCCCTGTCCACCGACGACCTGATCCTCGCGGGCCTCGCCGCGGAGGCCGCCGGAAAGGGCCACTACATGAGGCTCGTGAACGCGCCGTTCTCCGACGAACGCTACGGCGTCGGCCTCAGGCAGGACGACGTGGACGGCTGCGAAGCGGTCAACGAGGCCATCACGAAGATGTACCAGGACGGCACCATGCGCGTGCAGCTCAAACGCTGGTTCGCCCCCTCGGGACTGGACCTCACAACAACCGTCCCGCAATTCGAGGGTTGCATCTGACCATCGTCACGAACGGTACGCGAACGCTCACCGAATGGCACGGATCTCGGCCGGTCACTGAGATCAGTCGGTTACGTAAGTTACGGTCGGCTCGCTTGATCGTAAGTTATGGTCGCGATCAAAAATCGGTCCGGTCATCACCGTCATCCCCCCGAGGAGTGCAATGACGACGGTCATCCTGGTGGTGATGTGCGTCGTGGTCGGGGCGCTCGAGCTGTACGCGGGCAAGCAGAGCCGGGATCAGTCGAACGCGTTCTCCCGCCGGATCGACGAACTGAACGAGCAGGTCACCAAGCAGAACAACGTCCTGGTCACGGTCGGCGAGCAGCTCACCGCCGAACTGTCGCGGGTCAAGCAGGACGTGCTGCCCGCCCTCGACACCCGGCTCCGCCAGAACACCGGGCAGGTCGAGGAACTCGCCGGGCTCGTCCACCAGGCCGACGAGTTCCTGCGGACGCAGGCCGGCCGGCTGCGCGACCTGGAGCAGCAGCGGATCACGCTGGCCGCGCTGCGCCGCAAGCTGGGCGAGGTGGAGACGTCCGTGCGGACCGTCACCCGCACCGGCGCCGAGGAGATCGAGGGCAAGGTCGACACCGCCCTCGGCCGGCTGGCCGACCTCGAACGCGGCGGCGAGGAGATCCTCGCCCTCCAGCGCACCCTCACCCGGACCCTGGAGGACGTCGAGGACGTCGTCGCCGAACTGCTCCAGTTCACCGAAGGCGAGCTGGACGACACGGTCACCGCCGCCCTCACCGGCCGCCCCCGCGCCCACGGCGACGCCGTCACCGCGACCGGCCGCCTGTGGACCCGCGACGACCAGCTCGACGACATCCTCGGCGAGATGTACGAGCGGTGCGTGCGCGCCAGCCGCCTCAACGTCCGCTTCCGCACCACCGAGGGCTCGGACGGCCCCACCCCGGGCTCCCCCGAACGCCGCCGCTACTTCCTGGGCGGCCAGGCCGCCGAGGACCTCGCCGGCGCGTTCAGCGCCCTGCTCATCTCGACCGGCGCCGACCTCCCCCGCAACGGCCTGCACGGCGCCCCCCGCCGGGGCCTGGCCCGCGTGGAACCGGGCGTCCCC
>NZ_SMKM01000426.1 GCF_004348665.1 Actinomadura sp. GC306
GTCGGGGAACTGGCGGGGGCCCGGCGGGCTGCGGGTGCGGGCCGTGCGGCTGAGCGGCGCGCACCGGGTGCTGGCCGAGCGCGCCGGCGTCCTGGGGCACAGCGCGTTCCTGGTGACGCGGAACGGGGCGCTCGTCGGGCGCGGCTACTACCCGTCCGTGGAGAGCCTGTCGGAGGTGGTCGACCTGGCCGAGCTGCGGGCCCGGTGACCGCCTCCGGGTTGCACCGGACGGCCCGGCGCGTGTAGTCCGTTGTCCGTGACCGGAGAACGCTCGCGGAGCCGAGAAGTCGTCGTCGTCGGGTCGGTCAACGCGGACCTGGTGGTCGGCGTCGACCGCAGGCCCGCACCGGGGGAGACCGTGCTCGGCTCCGACCTCGCCACGCTGCCCGGCGGCAAGGGCGCGAACCAGGCCGTGGCGGCGGCCCGGCTCGGCGGGCGGGTCGGCATCGTCGGGCGGATCGGCGACGACGGGCACGGCGAGCTGCTGCGCGGCGCCCTCGCCGCCGACGGGGTCGACCTCGCCCACCTCACGGTCACCGGCGGCGCCCCGAGCGGCGTCGCGCTGATCACGGTCGGGCCGGACGGCGACAACAGCATCATCGTCTCGCCCGGCGCCAACGCCCGGCTGACACCGGACGACGTCGCCGCCGCCCGCGAGATGATCGCCGGCGCGTCCGTCGTGTCGTGCCAGCTGGAGGTGCCGCTGCCCGCCGTCGAGGCCGCCGGCCGCGCCGCCGACGCGGCCGGCGGGCGGTTCGTGCTCAACCTCTCGCCGCCCGCACCGGTCCCGGGGGAGCTGCTCGGCCGCTGTGATCCGCTCGTGGTCAACGAGCACGAGGCCGCCTTCCTGCTGGGCGGCGCGCGGGAGCGCCCGGAGGACGCGGCGGCGGCGCTCGTCCGGTCCGGGGCGCGGTCCGTCGTCGTCACGCTCGGCGCGGCAGGGGTCGTCGTCGCCGACGGCGAGGGGACGGCGGCCATCCCGTCGCCGAAGACGGACGCCGTCGACACGACCGGCGCGGGCGACGCGTTCACCGCCGCGCTCTGCCTGCGGCTCGCGCGCGGCGACACGCTGTTGGACGCCGCCCGGTACGCGACCCGGGTGGGCGCCGCCGCCGTCCGCAGGCGGGGCGCGCAGAGCTCCTACCCGGGGCCGGACGAGCTGCCCGATCCGCCGGCCGGCTGACCCGCCCGGAAGTGCGCGGCGGTGACAGTGGTGTGACCCGGCCCCTCGTCTCACCTGCGGAGACATCCGGGCTTTGGGGGTTTCGCCCTGGTCGTCCCGAATCGTGGGAAAGCCGTCCGATATTTTTCCTTCCATGCGACTCGGCGTGCTGGACGTGGGCTCGAACACCGTGCACCTGCTGGTGGTGGACGCCCATTACGGGGCGCGGCCCCTCCCCGCGTACTCCCACAAGGCGGACCTGCGGCTCGCCGACCACCTGGACGACGCGGACCGGCTGACCGCGCAGGGCGAGAAGCTGCTGAGCGACTTCGTCGACGAGGCGCTGCGGATCGCCGAGGACAAGGGCGTCGAGGACCTCCTCGCGTTCGCCACCTCCGCCGTCCGCGACGCCGCCAACGGCGAGGAGGTCCTCGACCGGATCCGCGCCGACAAGGGGATCGGCATCCGGGCGCTGTCCGGCGAGGAGGAGGCGCGGCTGACGTTCCTCGCCGCGCGCCGCTGGTTCGGCTGGTCGTCGGGGCGGCTGCTCGTGGTGGACATCGGCGGCGGCTCGCTGGAGGTCGCGTCCGGCATCGACGAGGAGCCGGACGTGGCGTTCTCGCTGCCGCTCGGCGCGGGCCGGCTCACCCGCACCCGCTTCTCCGCCGACCCGCCGCACCCGGACGAGATCCGCCGGCTGCGCCGGGAGGTCCGCACGGAGATCGCCCGCCGGGTCGGCGACGTCGCCAGGTACGGGGCGGCCGACCACGCCGTGGCCACGTCCAAGACCTTCAAGCAGCTCGCCCGGATCGGCGGCGCCGCCCCGTCCGCCGACGGGCCCCTGCAGCGGCGCGTCCTGTCGTGCACCGACCTGACCGAGTGGGCCGCCAAGCTCGCCCCGATGCCGTCCGCCGAGCGCGCCGGGCTGCCGGGCGTGTCCGAGCGGCGCGCCGAGCAGCTGCTCGCCGGCGCCATCGTCGCCGACGCCGCGATGGACCTGTTCGGGCTCGGCGAGCTGGAGGTCTGCCCGTGGGCGCTGCGCGAGGGCGTGATCCTGCGCCGCCTGGACATGATCACCGCCTGACCGGGCGGTCGGCGCGGCGCGCTACATCCAGCTCGGGTGGCCGAACGTGCGGCCCTCCGGGGTGAGGACCCGCTCGCCGGTGCCGTCCGCCCGGACGGCGTGGACCACCGGCTCGGCGAGGGACCCGCGCACGAAGCAGAGCCAGGTGCCGTCGGACGACCACGCCGGGTCCATGTCGTCGCGCCCGCCCGTGGTCACGGCGCGCGCCCCGGACCCGTCGGCGTTCATCACCCAGATCGAGCTGTGCTCCGGGGAGCCCCTGGTGAACGCGATCTTCGAGCCGTCGGGGGACCATTCGGGGTCCACCGAGCGCACGCCGTCGTCGGTCAGCCGCGTCCACTCCGACCCCGGGCGCTCCGGGTCGAGGGTGTAGATCTGCTCGGTGCCGTCCCGCTTGCTCCAGAACACGAGCCTCTTCGTGGCCGACCACATCGGGTCGTCCTTGGCCGAGTCGTCGTCGGTGAGCTGCGTGGCCTTCCCGCCCTCCAGGGCGATGGTGAAGATCTGCCGGGTGCCGCCGTCCCTGCCCATGTAGGCCAGCCGGGTGCCGTCCGGCGACCAGGCGACCCGCCCGCCCGCGATGTCGGTGACCTTCCGCGCGCCGCTCCCGTCGGCGTTCATCACCCACGCCTCGCTCTTGCCGCCGCCGGTCCGGGTGAACGCGATGTGCTCGCGGTCCGGGGACGGCTCGGGCAGCATCTCGCACCGGTCGCCGCCGGCGAGCGCGGTGGCGGCCGGCTCGCCCGGCTTGAACAGGCCGATGTCGCCGTGGCACGACTCCGGCCAGCCGGGCCGGGTGTCCATCCGCACGAGCAGCGGCTCGGCCGGGAACGCCGCCGGCCCGGCCGGCCGCTCCGGCTCGTCCGACGGGCGGGTCATGTAGTAGACGCCGCCCGCCAGCACCCCGGCGGCGACCAGCCCCGCGAGCGTTCCGGCGACGAGCCTGGTGCGGCGGGGCGACCCGTCCCGTTCGTCCGGCGGACCGCTCACGGGCGGAAGGACGGGCGGGGGCGCGGCGAACTGACGCTCGGTGGGCCGTACGCCGGCCGGATCGGTCCCCGGCCCGGCCTCCGGCTCGGGCCGGGGCGCGGGGACGGGCTGCTGCTGCGGCGGCCACTCCGGCGCCAGCCGGGTC
>NZ_SMKM01000427.1 GCF_004348665.1 Actinomadura sp. GC306
GACAGGCACCACACCGGTCACCCCTCGTTGACTTGCGGCGTGTTGTTGTTATGGAGCGCCGGATGACAACAACACGCCGCAAGTCAACGAGGGGTGACCGGTGTGGTGCGGGTGTCGTAGCGGAGCAGGGCCGGGACGGCCAGGGCCGCGATGACGACCAGGACCGCGCAGGCGATGCCGCCGCCGACCCAGGACACGGTCGCACCCGCCACGCTCGCGGTCGCGCCGGCGCGGAGGTCGCCGAGCCGCGGCCCGCCCGCGACGACGACGGTGAACACGCCCTGCAGCCGTCCGCGCATCTCGTCCGGCGCGTAGGTCTGCAGCATCGACTGGCGGAAGACGGCAGACACCAGGTCCGCCGCGCCGCCGACGGCGAGCAGCACCACCACGAGCCACAGCCGCCCGGAGAGCCCGGCGGCGGCGACCGCGAGGCCCCAGATGACGATCGACACGACGAGCGCGACGCCCTGGCGGTGCACCCGGCCGATCCAGCCGGACACCAGCCCGCCCAGGAACGCGCCGATCGCGATGGCCGCGAAGAGCCAGCCGACCGCGCCCTCGCCGCCGAACCGGGTGTCGGCCACCTCGGGGAACAGCGCGCGGGGCATCGCGATCGCCATCGCGATGATGTCCACGACGAACGACATCAGCAGCACCGGCTGGGTGGCCAGGTAGCGCAGCCCGTCGATCACCGACCGCAGGCCGGGGGTGCCGGCGATCTCCCCGAGCGGCGGGATGGCGGGCAGCCGCAGCGCCGCGTAGAGGACGACGGTGAACAGCACGGCGTCGAGCGCGTAGGCGGCGGCGTAGTTCCAGCGGGCCAGCATCAGCCCGGCGAACAGCGGCCCGGCGAGCATCCCGAACTGGCTGGCGGTGAAGGCGAGGGTGTTGGCCGCCGGGACGAGCGGCCGGTCGATCAGCCGCGGGATGATCGCGTTGCGGGTCGGCGAGGCCACCGCGAACCCCATGGCCTGGACCGCGACGACCGCCATGATCAGCGTGAGGCTGCCGATGCCGAGCAGCGCCTGGGCGAGCAGGAGCAGCGTCGCGACCCACATGATGCAGGACGAGACGAACAGCAGCTTGCGCCGGTCCATGTGGTCGGCGACCGCGCCGCCCCACAGCCCGAACACGATCAGCGGGACGAGGTTGACGAAGCCGAGCACGCCGACCCAGAACGACGAGCCGGTCATGTCGTACACCTGGACCGGGACGGCCACCGCCGTGACCTGGAAGCCGACGAACGAGACGCCCTGCCCCAGCCACAGCCGGCGGAACTCGGGCGCGGCCAGCGGCCGGGTGTCGATCGCGAGCCGGCGCAGGCTCCCCTTCCCCCGCCGCTTCTTGCGCGCCTTGCCCGCTTCCCGGGGTTCCTCCTGCTCCGCGGCCGGTTCCGGCCCCCCGGGACCGTCAGGACCATCGGCGGGGGTTGACTGCTGTTCCGATGTCACGGAGACAGTCTCTCCACCACCCAATCCGCGTGCTCGTCCGCCCTGCGGTAACGGATGCGGTCGTGGAGCCGGTCGCGCCGCCCCTGCCAGAACTCGATCGATTCCGGGACGACCCGGTACCCGCCCCAGAAGTCCGGCAGCGGGACGTCGTCGGCGCCGTCCGTGTCGGGCCAGCGTCCGGCCAGGCCGGCGTAGCCGCGCTCCAGCACGTCCCGTCCGGGGATGACGCCGGACTGGTGCTCGCTGGCCCACGCGCCGATCCGCGACCCGTACGGGCGCGTCCGGAAGTAGGCGGCGACCTCGTCCCGCGCGAGCTCGTCCACCGGGCCGGCGACGCGGACCTGCCGGTACATGGCGTGCCAGGGGAAGACCAGCGCGGCGCGCGGGTTCTCCGCCAGCTCGCGCCCCTTGTCGGACGTCAGGTTCGTGAAGAAGCGGAAGCCGCGCGGCCCGTACCCCTTGAGCAGGACCATCCGGGCGCTCGGCACGCCGTCGCCGGACGCGGTGGCGAGCACCATCGCGTTCGGTTCGGCGAGCCCGAAGGTGTGGACGTCGGCGAACCAGGCGGCGAACAGCGCCAGCGGATCGGCGGGGAGCGAATGTTCCGCCAATTCGCCCCCTTCGTAGGATCTTCTGAGCCGTGCGGGGTCCGGCGGTGTGGAATCCACAGCGTCTGAGCCTCTCACCTGGGACTGGTGCAACTCACCAGACCCCTGGGTACTGGCAAGTAAGGCGGACAGGGTTCAATGGCACGGCACCGCCTTATCACTCTTGGGGACGAAAGGCAGGACGACATGTCCGACTTCAAACCTGGTCTCGAGGGGGTCGTGGCCTTCGAGACCGAGATCGCCGAACCGGACAAGGAGGGCGGCGCCCTCCGCTACCGGGGCGTCGACATCGAGGATCTCGTCGGCCGCGTCTCCTTCGGTGACGCCTGGGGCCTCCTGGTGGACGACAGCTTCGACCCGGGCCTGGCCCCGGCGGACCCGCACGTCCTCCCGGTCACCTCCGGCGACGTCCGGGTGGACGTCCAGAGCGCCCTCCCCACCCTCGCACCCGCGTACGGGATGCGCCCGCTGCTCGACATCACCGACGAGGAGGCCCGCGCCGACCTCGCCCGCGTGTCGGTGACGGCGCTGTCGTTCGTCGCCCAGTCGGCGCGCGGCATCGGCGTCCCGATGGTCCCGCAGGAGCGGATCGACGCCGCGACGACGATCACCGAGCGGTTCATGGTCCGCTGGCGCGGTGAGCCCGACCCGAAGCACGTCCGGGCCATCGACGCGTACTGGGTCTCGGCCGCCGAGCACGGCATGAACGCCTCCACCTTCACCGCGCGGGTGATCGCCTCCACCGGGGCGGACGTCGCGGCGGCGGTGTCGGGCGCGATCGGCGCCATGTCGGGCCCGCTGCACGGCGGCGCGCCCGCCCGCGTCCTGCCGATGATCGAGAAGGTCGAGCAGCTCGGCGACGCCCGCAAGGTCGTCACCGACATCCTCGACTCCGGCGACCGGCTGATGGGCTTCGGCCACCGCGTCTACCGCGCCGAGGATCCGCGCGCCCGCGTGCTGCGCCGCACCGCCAAGGAGCTCGACGCCCCCCGCTTCGAGGCCGCCAAGGCGCTGGAGGACGCCGCTCTCGCCGAACTGCGCGAGCGCCGCCCGGACCGCCCGATCGAGACGAACGTGGAGTTCTGGGCCGCGGTCATCCTGGACTTCGCCGAGGTCCCGACCGCGATGATGCCCGCGATGTTCACCTGCGGCCGCACCGCCGGGTGGGCCGCGCACATCCTGGAGCAGAAGCGCACCGGGCGCCTGGTCCGCCCGAGCGCCAGGTACACCGGGCCGGGCAGCCGCTCCATCGACCAGGTGGACGGCGCCGCCGCGCTGAAGCCCGCCAGCTGACCCCTCCGCGGAACGCACTCCCCGCC
>NZ_SMKM01000428.1 GCF_004348665.1 Actinomadura sp. GC306
CGGCAGATGCTGGACGTGGCGGAGGAGGTGTTCGGCGAGCGCGGCTACCAGGCCACCTCGATGGACGAGATCGCCGAGCGCTGCGGCGTCTCCAAGCCCATGCTCTACGAGTACTTCGGCTCCAAGGACGGGCTGCTCGTGGCGTGCGTCGGCCGGTCCAAGGCCGAGCTGCTCGACGTCACCCAGAAGGCCATGGCGGGCGCCGTCACCCCGCGCGACATCCTGTGGCGCGGCATGGTCGCGTACTTCGAGTTCATGGAGGCGCACGGCAAGTCGTACGGGATGCTGATGAGCGAGCCGATGGCCGCGTCCGCGCAGACCATCGAGGCCGTCGAGTCGACGCGGCGGCAGCAGAGCACGCTCATCGCGGGCGTGCTGGCGACGTTCGCGCCGTCCGCCCCGGCCGCCGCCATCGACGCCTACACCGAGATCATCATCGGCGCGAGCGAGCGGCTGGCGCAGTGGCGGGCGCGGCGGCCGGAGATGTCGGCGCAGGACGCGGCCCGCCACATGACCGACTTCTGCTGGCACGGCCTCAGCCCGTTCGTCACGGACGCCGGGGAAGGCGGTCCAGCGCCCCGATGAGCAGGTCGAGGCCGAACTCGAAGTCGGCCTCGGCGTCGGCCTCGGCGTCGATGCCGGCGAGCGCGCCCGCGTTGGCGAGCACGTGCGGGAACTCGCCGGGGTCGAGCCGCCCGAACGCCTGCGCGCCCGTCCCGGCGAGGTGGCCGAGCATCTTGCTCATGCCGACCTCGCGGAGCTGCGCGCCGAGCGCGTAGGCCAGCAGCGCCCGCATGATCCGGACGGCGGTCTCGCCGTCGAACCCGGCCGCGTCCGCCAGCGCCAGGGCGCGCTCGGCCGGCCGCAGCGCCACCGGGGTGTCGATCTTGTGGGTGAGGACGATCGTCATGCAGCGCGGGTTGTCGCGGGCGACCTTCCGGAACGACCGCACCAGGGCCCGCGCGCGCTCCTGCCACTGCTCGGCCGGGTCGTCGTGCAGCTCCAGGCCGGAGACGACGTGCTCGGCGACGCCCTCCAGCAGCGCGCCCTTGTTCGGGACGTGGTTGTAGAGGGACATCACGGCGACGCCCAGCTCGGCCGCCACCCGCCGCATCGACAGCGCCTGCGCGCTCTCGCGCTCGATCAGCGCGACCGCGGCGAGCACGATGCGCTCGCGGGTCAGCACCGGCCGCACGGCTCCGGGAGTCGCGTTGCTCGCCATCGGTTCCGCCCTTTCCCGGCCGTTGACACCCATGAGCGCGCCGTGCCACGGTACGTACATTGTACGCAAGACGTACATCGTACGTCTGCGCCTCTCGGGGAGGAGCGCCCATGTCGACCCATGACCTCTACACCGAGCCCGTCGACACGTCCACCTGGAACGTCCCCATGATCGGCGACGCCCGGTTCACGTGGGAGTACGACGACGGCCGCGACCGCCTCCTCGCCCTCTACCAGAAGGGCAAGGACAAGCAGTGGGACTCCACCAAGCGGATCGACTGGGACCTTGAGGTCGATCCGCACAACCCCCTCGGGGTGCCGGACCAGTCCCTTGCCATCTACGGGACGAAGTACTGGGACAAGCTCTCCGAGAAGGAGCGCGGCGAGCTGCGGCGGCACTCCACGTCCTGGCAGTTCTCCCAGTTCATGCACGGCGAGCAGGGCGCGATGGTCACCGCCGCCCGCATCGTGGAGTCGGTGCCCGACCTCGACTCCAAGTTCTACTCCGCCACCCAGACGATGGACGAGGCCCGCCACGTCGAGCTGTTCACGCGCTTCCTGCACGAGAAGATCGGGATGATCTACCCGATCAACACCAAGCTGCAGGACCTGCTCAACGAGACCCTCACCGACTCCCGCTGGGACATGCCCTACCTGGGGATGCAGGTCCTCATCGAGGGCCTCGCGCTCGCCGCGTTCGGCGTCATCCGCGATATCACCACCAAGCCGCTGCCCAAGCAGCTCCTCGCCTACGTCATGCAGGACGAGGCCCGCCACGTCGCGTTCGGCCGCCTCGCGCTGCGCGACTACTACAAGCAGCTCTCCCCTGCCGAGCTCCGCGAGCGCGAGGACTTCGTCATCGAGGGCTGCTACCTGATGCGCGACCGCATCCGCGGCCGGGAAATCTGGACCAACTTCGGCATCGACCCGAAGGAGGTCGACGAGATGGTGGAGAACTCCCCCTACATGCGGATGTTCCAGAGCCTGCTGTTCAGCCGCATCGTCCCGTGCGTCAAGGACATCGGCCTGTGGAGCGAGCGCATCCAGCAGACCTACGACGACATGGGCGTCCTCGACATGTCCAAGGCCGACCTCGACGCCCTGATGAACCAGGACGAGGAGATCGCCGACAAGCTCGACACCGAGCGGTTCGCCGCCGAGGAGGCCGAGCGCAAAGCGGAGGTGGACACCGTGATCGCGGAGGCCGCCGCGAGCTGAGTACGGTTGGACCGTCGCCGTCCCGCACGCCCTCGGAGGTCTCGCATGCCACTCGCCCACTTCGACGGAGCGCTCGCCGTCGTCACCGGAGCCGGCAGCGGAATCGGCCGGGCCACCGCGCTCGCGCTGGCCGGCCGCGGCGCCACCGTCATCGCCGCCGACATCGACCTCCCCGCGGCGGAGCACACCATCACCCTCGCCAAGTCGGTCGGCTCCGGCGGCTCCGCCTACCGGGTGGACGTCTCGGACGCCGCCGCGATGGAGACCTTCGCCGCCGAGGTGAAGGAGACGCACCGGGCCCCCGACATCCTCGTCAACAACGCCGGGATCGCGGTCGCCGGGCCGTTCCTCGAAACCGACCTGGACGCCTGGGACAAGATCCTCGGCGTCAACCTGTACGGCGTGGTCCACGGGTCGCGCCTGTTCGGCAAGCAGATGCACGAGCGCGTGCACGGCCTCCCCAACAAGCCCGACAAGCCCAACTTCGGCGGCCACATCGTGAACGTCGCGTCCGCCGCCGCGTTCGCCCCCTGGCGCGCGATGCCCGCCTACTGCACGACGAAGTCCGCCGTCCTGATGCTCAGCGAGTGCCTGCGCGCCGAGCTCGCGGGCAGCCGCATCGGCGTCACCGCCGTGTGCCCCGGCTTCGTCAGCACCGACCTCGTCGACAACGGGACCTACGCCGTGGCCGACGAGTCCGACCGCACCCGCCTCCAGCAGAGCGCCAAGAAGGCCATCAAGCTCCGCAACTACCCGCCGGAGAAGGTGGCGGAGCGGATCGTCCAGGCCATCATCAAGAACAAGGCCGTGGTCCCCGTCAACTTCGAGGGCCACCTCCTGCACACCCTGTCCCGGGTCTCGCCCGCCGCCGTGCGCCTCCTGGGCAGGATCCCCACCCCCACCTCCCGCGGCTAGCGCCCGCGTCCGGGC
>NZ_SMKM01000429.1 GCF_004348665.1 Actinomadura sp. GC306
GGGCTGCTGGTTGCCGGGGGCGTTGTGGCGTACGCCCTTCTCGTTCCCCGGGTGCTCCTGATCCCTCTGGTGGCGCTGTTCCCGCTCGCTCCCTTCGTGGTCGGCGGGTTCGCGGCGCGGATGCGGCCGCCGACGGCGGTGGCCGAGGACGGGGTCCGCTGCCACGCGGTCTTCTCGGTCCAGCTGCGGCGGCAGTTCGTGCCCTGGGCGGCGATCGCGTGGATCGGCGTGCTGAAGCGGGGCCGCCGGGCGCACGTCGCGCTCCGACTGACGGACGGGGGCCGGATCTTCCTCCAGCACCCGAACGGCCGGCAGGTCCAGGACGCCGTCGCGTTCATGCAAAGGCGGCACCTGGCGGCCTGCGGCGGGACGCCCCCGGCGATCGACGGTGCCCCTCTCCCTTGGCGGCGGCTGCGCCCCTGGGTGCGGGGGACGGCGATCGTGCTCCCTGTCGTGAGTCTGGTCGGGCCGGTGGCGTGGATCGTCGCGGAGACCGGCGGGGGCAGGTCCCCCGACGCGGTCGTCGCCTGCGACCAGATCCCGCGGGACGTCGTCGCGCGGGTGCTGCCGGAAGGGAGTGCGCACAGTTACGGCCATCCGGTGGCCTGCCGGTGGAGCACCGATTCGACCTCGGAGAGCGGCACCTGGATCGACTTTCACATAGGTGCGTGGTCGCGGTCCTATGCCGAGCGGTCGTACGAGGAGACCTTGCAGGCGATGCGGGACGCCGGGCGCAAGCCGACCATGATGCGGGACGGCGACGCCTACACCGTGGCATGGCAGGACGGCTGGGGCTTCACCGCCCAGGGAAGGGCGCACGTGAAGGGGTACCTGGTGATCGTCGCGCTCCACAATCGGCGAGCGGCATCGGCGGACGAGGCAGGGCGGCAGGCCGGGGACGTCCTGCGCGCGGTGACGGAGAAGCTGGCATGAGGCTGAACAGGCGCGAAAGCGGGCTTCTTATGGGGGCACTGCTCATTTCGGTTCTTCTGTGGGCGCCGTTCCTGGTGATCATGGCCGCCGCCCGGTCGGACGGCGACGAACTCGTCCCGCAGCGGACGCCCCTGGCGGATCTCTGCATCTGGTTTCCGCCCGCCGAGGCCGCGCGGCTGGTGCCCGAGGCGCGTGCTCCCGTCTCGCAGGCGATCTTCTACGGGGAGGTGCAGTGCGACTGGGCCAGTGCCGACGACCGCACCCAGTTGGGCTTGAGCGCCTACCGCCCTTCCGGGGCGCTGACGGCCGAGAAGGAGGCCGCTGAAGTGCGGGACTTCTACGACGGCCGAGCGCCGGACGAAGGCGAGCCGGCCGGGATCGGGGAGTCGAGCGTGGTCGGTGTCCGGCACGGGTCCGACTACACCGAGGCCCACGTCATCGTGCGGGACGGATTGCTCGTCGCGCAGGTCACCTACCGTGTGCCCGGTAAGGGGACGGACGTCGCGGGCAAGGCCAGGGAAGCCGCCGCCGAGCTGATGCGCCTGCTGCCGCCGAAGGGGCGCTGACCGAGGCCCGCACGGGGGACGCCGTGATCGTCCCGCCTGTGCTGGGCTAGTCGTTCGGCTAGGAATTTGCTAGCCGATCGGCTAGACAAGGCGGGGTCTTGATCAATAACGTCGGGGGCGCACTGGTAAGCGGTTACTTCCGGTTTGCGGGTTCGTCGTCGTGGGCTCGTCCGCCGGTCCTCCGAGGTTTGGAGTCCCATGGTCGAGATCAGTCGTCGCTCCCTGCTCGGTGGTGCCACGGCGGCTGCCGGGCTCACCGCTCTCGGCGCGCCGCGGGCCCACGCGGGTGCGCGCAGGCGGGTGCCGGTGACTCGGGAGGAGCACCGGCTCGTGATCGTCGGGTCGGGGTTCGGGGGCGGGGTCGCGGCGCTGCGGTTCGCGCAGGCCGGGGTGCCGTCGCTGGTCCTCGAACGGGGGATCCGGTGGCCTACCGGGCCGGACGCCGAGACCTTCCCGCGCGCCACCAGTCCGGACAAGCGCGTCATGTGGATGGGGCTCGACCCGGAGCTGTTCGGGATGCCGATGCCCGTCCACGACCCGTACACCGGCCTGCTGGAGCTGGTGAAGGGCGACGGCATGAACATCATGTGCGCCGCGGGCGTCGGTGGCGGGTCGCTCGTGTACCAGGGCATGACGCTGAAGCCGGAAGCGCACGTCTTCAACGCGACCATGCCCGAGGAGCTCGACTTCGCGCGGATGGACCGGGTCCACTACCCGCGGGTGGCCCGCATGCTCAAGGTGGCGACCGCGCCGGACGAGCTGATCGCCGGGGACACCTACCGGCCGTCCCGGGTCTTCGCCCGCAACGCCGAGCGCGCCGGGTACGAGGTGTCGAAGATCCCGATGCCGATCGACTGGTCGTTCGCGTTGCGGGAGCTCAAGGGGGAGATGAAACCGTCCTACACCAACGGTGACTGCTCCTTGGGCGTGAACAACGGCGGCAAGCACTCGGTGGACGTCACGTACATCGCCGCGGCGCGGGCCACCGGGCGGGTCACGGTCGCGACGCGGCACAACGTCACCGACGTGGCCATGGCGGCGGACGGGCGCTGGCAGGTCCTCGTCGACCGCATCGCCACCGATGGAACGGTCCTGGAGAAGAAGATCATCACGGCCGGGGCCCTGGTCATGGCGGCCGGCAGCGCCAACACGACGAAGCTGCTGATGCGCGCCGCCGCCAAAGGGCACATACCGGATATGCCCGATGGTCTCGGCACCGACTGGGGCACCAACGGGGACCGGATCTACGTCTGGACCGACTTCGCCGACGACTTCGGCGTCCCGCAGGGCGGTCCGGTCGTGTACGGCAGCAAGGACTGGGACGACCCCGCTACGGCGAACACCGTCATCCAGGCGTCGCTTCCGCCGCTGCCGGTCAACCTGCGCTCGACGATGCTCGTCGGTTACGGCGTGAGCCAGGGGCGTGGACGGTTCGTCTACGACGCGCGGAAGGACGACGCCGTCCTGCGCTGGCCCCGCGGCGGCGACGGCCCCCTGTACGACCGGCTGCACGAGCGCGCCCGCGCGATCACCGGGCCGGGCTCGCTCCTCCTCGACACCAACGGGATCGTGCCCTCCACTTGGCATCCCCTCGGCGGCGCCTCGATGGGCGTCGTCTGCGACCTCGCGGGACGGGTCCTCGGCCACCGCGGCCTCTACGTCCTGGACGGGGCGCTCATGCCCGGCACGACCGCGGCCTGCAACCCGTCCATGACCATCGCCGCCGTGGCCGAGCGGGCCACGGACGAACTCGTCGCCCGGGACGTCGGAACGGTGTTCTGACCTCGCGCCACTCGGTAGGCTGCGTGGTCCGCGGGGCCGGGGGGTCCCGGCGGACCGGGCGGAGG
>NZ_SMKM01000042.1 GCF_004348665.1 Actinomadura sp. GC306
CTGATAGACGAACTGACCCGCCAACTACGCACCATAATGCCCACCGCCGCCACCCCCCGCCTCTGGGCGTTAGAGGCGGGGGGTGGCGGCGGTGGGCATTATGGTGCGTAGTTGGCGGGTCAGTTCGTCTATCAGGGAGCGGGCCTGGTCGGCGGCGGTGCGGGCGGCGTCGCGTTCCTGGGAGAGTTCGGCGATCTGGGCGCGCTGCTCGGTGACGGCCTGCGCCAGCTGGTCCACCCACTGGTCGCGTTCGGCCAGCTTCTCGGCGATGGCGTCGCGTTCGGCGGCCATCTGGCGCATCGCGGCGACGGCCTTGTCGCGTTCGCGGCCGGCCTGGTCGGCGCGGCCGCGGGCCAGGGTCAGCTCCGATTCGGCGCGGGCCTGCGCCTGGACGGCGGCCTCCTTCGCCTTGGCGTTGCCGTCGCGTTCCCGCTCGGCCTTCTTGGCGGCCTCCAGCGACTGCGCGGCCGTGTCGAGGGCCTGCTGGCGCTCGGCCTCGGCGTTCTCGGCCCGTCCCAAAGCCTCCTGGAAACGGCGGTCGGTCTCCTGCACGCGGCGCTCGGCGTCGATCGCGCGGCGCTCGTTCTCCTGGGCGCGGTGCTCGGCGACCTCGGCGCGGCGGCGGGACTCGTCGGTCTCGTTGCCGGCCGCGACGACGGCGTGCTGCAGGTTCTGCGCGGTCATCTCCGCGTCGGTGAGCTTGGCGCGCAGCGCAGCCAGCTCGGCGTGCGCCGACTCCAGGCTGCGTGACAGCTCACCGGCCTGCTCGGCGACGCGGTCGCGCTCCGCCTCGGCGGAGCGGCGCCCGGTGACGGCCTCCTCGACGGCGCGGAGCGCGTCGTCGCGGGCCTCGCTCATGGCGTCGCGCTGCTGGATGGCCTGCCGGACGGTCGCCTCGGCCTCCGCGACGCGGCGTTCGGCCTGCTCGACCTGGGCCTGCACCTGCTCCATCTGCGCGCGGGTCTGCTCGGCCTGCGCGCGCGCCTGATCGGCCTGTATGCGCGCCTGCTCCGCCTGGCCGCGGGCCTGGTCGGCCTGGGCGCGGCCCTGCTGCGCCTGGTTCCACGCGGCGGCGGCGTCCCGCTGCGCGTTCTCCTTCTCGGCCTGCAGCGCGGCGATCTGCGTGACGGCCTCGTTCTGGACCTCGGCGACGCGGCGGTCGGCCTCGGCGAACTGGCGCTCGGCCTCCACGGCGCGGCGCTCGGCCTGCTCCGCCTGGCCACGGGCGCGCTGAACCTCGCCCCACGCGGCGGCCGCATCGCGCTGGGCCGCCTCCTTTTCGGCGGCGACGGCCGCGACCTGCGCGGCGACTTCGTTCTGCGCCTCGTTCAGGCGGCGTTCGGCGTCGACGGCGCGGCGGTCGGCCTGCTCGGCCTGGCCGCGAGCCCGCTGAACCTCGCCCCACGCGGCGGCCGCATCGCGCTGGGCCGCCTCCTTTTCGGCGGCGACCGCCGCGACCTGCGCGGCGATCTCGCTCTGGACCTCGCTCACCTTGCGCTCACCGGCCGCGAGCGCGTCGCCGATGAGGTCGGCCATCTGGCGGAGCCGCTCGACCATGTCCCAGGGCTGGGCCTCGGGGTGGTCCTCGGCGCGCACGAGTTCGCCGCCGCGGCTCTGGCCGCCGTGCTGCCCGTGCCCGTGATGGGGCTGCTGCGGCTGCTGCGCGGGTTTGCCCATCTGGATCGGCTGCTGGGCGGCCTGCACCGGCGCCTCGGGCGCGCGGTTCGGGTCGCGCCCCATCGCGTTCCAGGGGGAACCCGCGTCCGGGACTCCGCGGGAACCGCCCGATCCGTTCAGCTCACTCACTGCTCTCCTCGCCTCACGGCTCGGTGCCACGTGAACGCCATGGCCCTGCTCGTCCCGCCCCCGGCCATCCTCGTCCGGCGGCCCGTCATCTCGCTCACGTGTCTCCTCGCCGGGCGGCGTCCGGCCGCGTTCGCGGGGGTAGGTGTGCACTTCTCGTTCGCTCCGCCACCGGCCCTGTGCCTCGTGGCTTCGCTCACTGAAGGCACTCTAGTCGCGACCAGCAGAACCTTTGCCCCGTTTGGGGTTTACTTTCTTGATCCTCGCAGGGTATCCGCGCAGACGGCGTCCCTGCTCGGGGCGCGTGCGGCCCGTCCGGCGGGTGCCGCGGGTCACACCGCGCGGGACGGTGTGACGGGTGGGACAATCGCGCTCCATGGAGCTTCGCACCCTGTATCCGCCCATCGAGCCGTACGACTCCGGGCTGCTCGACGTCGGCGACGGCAACCGACTCTACTGGGAGGTCTGCGGGAACCCCGAGGGCAAGCCCGCCGTCATGCTGCACGGCGGCCCGGGCGCCGGGTGCAGCCCGGCGCACCGCCGCCAGTTCGATCCCGCGGCGTACCGGATCGTCCTGTTCGACCAGCGCAACTGCGGGCGGAGCCTGCCGCACGCGAAGGACCCGGACGTGTCGCTGGAGGCGAACACCACCTGGAACCTGGTGGCCGACATGGAGCGGCTGCGCGAGCACCTGGGCATCGAGCGCTGGCTGGTGTTCGGCGGGAGCTGGGGCAGCGCGCTGTCGCTGGCGTACGCGCAGACGCATCCGGAGCGGGTGTCCGAGCTGGTGCTGCGCGGCATCTTCACGCTGCGGCCGTTCGAGCTGTACTGGTTCTACCAGGAGGGCGCGTCGCTGCTGTTCCCCGACCTGTGGGAGAAGTACCTGGAGCCGATTCCCGAGGACGAGCGGGAGGACCTCATCTCGGCGTTCCACGAGCGGCTCAACTCCCCCGACCGGGACGTCCGGGTCGCGGCGGCGAAGGCGTGGTCGACGTGGGAGGGCTCCACGATCACGCTGCGGCCCGACCCGGAGGTCATCGGCGCGTTCGGCGAGCCGGACTACGCGGTGGCGTTCGCCCGCATCGAGAACCACTACTTCGTCAACGAGGGGTTCTTCGAGGACGAGCAGCTCATCCGCGACGTGCACAGGATCCGCCACATCCCGGCCGTCATCGTGCAGGGCCGCTACGACGTGTGCACGCCGGTCGCGACCGCGTGGGACCTGCACCGCGCCTGGCCCGAGGCGGATTTCCACATCGTCGACGACGCCGGGCACGCCTTCAACGAACCGGGCATCCTGCACCACCTGATCGAGGCGACCGACCGCTTCGCGGGAAACGGCCGGCCGGAAGCGCCGTAAGACGCTGCCGCGGAATGCGGCCGGATTCGGACGGCCATGTAACCCGCTTGTGACGTGGCCGAAAAGACGGCGGGGCGCGGCGGTGTCGTCGCGTCCCGGACGGCCCTCTCGTGACCGAAACACCGAATTCCCTTACCGTTTCAACATCCTGCCCTTACCTATTCATAAGTGAACCTGCCCCTTGAAGGGCAGGGGGCGGGGACTCCCAGAACCCGCGTGAACGCCTTGCCCCACACGCGTCCCAGCACGCTCGCGACCGGACGACCTCGCCCGATGCGACGTGACGCCCGCCGCACCCGAGACGTTCACAGGCAATTTGTGTGAGTTACCTCACACAACCGATACACAAAACCCCTCGCGCGGTCACGACAAAACATTAAGCTGACGTTCAGGAAGCATCCTGGCAGGTTCTGGCGCGGGTCCGGCAGTAACACCTGCGTAACATGGACAAATGCGCGGGCGCGCGGACGCGGGGCCGTCGCGAATTGCACCCAATTCGACAAAGCCAATTACCCTACCCAGTGCGGCGGGCGGCTAAACATCTCGTAGATAACATTCCTCTGCGATCACGGTGCAACATTCGCTAAATTGCCTGGACATGGCAGCGCAACCCCTGGAATCACCGACCCGACGCCCCGGTCCGAACGAGACGAACGCGGACGTGCAACTCCAGGAGCCGAGCCTCTCCGACGGTCCGGAGCTCTGGCGGATGGCCCGGGACTCGCGAGTCCTGGACGTCAACTCGCCGTACAGCTACACGCTCTGGTGCCGCGATTTCGCGGACACATCCGTGGTGGCATGCGACGCCGGCGATCCCTGTGGATTCATCACCGGTTACGTCCGCCCCGCCCGGCCCGACACGTTCTTCGTGTGGCAGGTCGCCGTAGACCACGACCATCGCGGCCAGGGCCTCGCCCGCCGCATGCTCGACCACCTCGCCGACCGGCTCGCCCCGCGCGGGCACCGGTTCATGGAGGCCACGGTGACCCCGGACAACACCGCTTCCACCGCGATGTTCGAATCGTTCGCCCGGGACCGCGGCTGCGAGGTCGCCCGCAGCCCGCTGTTCACCGCGGAGCACTTCCCCGACGGGGGACACGAGCCCGAGGTGCTCTTCCGGATCGGCCCGATCCCCGACGCGAACTGATCCATCACATCCAAGTCCGCTCCCCCACGACAACCTGCCTGGAGGCAGACATGGACGTTTTCGCCCGCCTGGAATCGGAAGTGCGCGGCTACTGCCGCAGCTGGCCCACGGTGTTCACCACCGCGAAGGGCAGCTACATGACCGACGAGAACGGTAAAAGCTACCTCGATTTCTTCGCCGGTGCCGGAACCCTCAACTACGGGCACAACAACCCGCAGCTGAAACGCCGGCTGATGGATTACCTCGCGAGCGACGCGATCGTCCACAGCCTCGACATGTACAGCTCGGCGAAGCGGGAGTTCCTGGAACGGTTCAACGAGTACGTCCTGCAGCCGCGCGGACTCGACTACAAGGTCCAGTTCCCGGGGCCCGCGGGCAACAACTCGGTCGAGGCGGCGCTGAAACTCGCCCGCAAGTACACCGGCCGCGAGACCGTTGTCAGCTTCACCAACGCCTTCCACGGGATGACGCTCGGCGCGCTCGCCGTGACGGGCAATTCGATGAAGCGCACCGGCGCCGGCGTGCCGCTCGGCCACGGCGTCGCGATGCCCTACGACAACTACCTGGACGGCCGGACGCCCGACTTCCTGCTGTTCGACACGATGCTGGACGACAGCGGCAGCGGCCTGGACAAGCCCGCCGCCGTGATCGTGGAGACGGTGCAGGGCGAGGGCGGCATCAACGTCGCCACGGCCGAGTGGCTGCGCGGCCTGGCGGACCTGTGCCGCCGGCACGACATCCTGCTCATCGTCGACGACGTCCAGATGGGCTGCGGCCGCACCGGCTCGTTCTTCAGCTTCGAGGAGGCCGGGATCACCCCGGACATCGTCTGCCTGTCCAAGTCGCTCAGCGGCTACGGGCTGCCGTTCGCGGTCACGCTGATGAAGCGCGAGCTGGACGTGTGGGAGCCGGGCGAGCACAACGGCACCTTCCGCGGCTTCAACCCCGCGTTCGTCACCGCCGTCGGCGCGCTGGAGGACTACTGGGCCGGCGACGACATGGAGAAGGAGACGCTCGCCAAGGGCCAGCAGGTCCAGACGGCCCTGGAGTCGATCGCGATCACGCACGCGGGCGCCGTCGACTCCGTCCGGGGCCGCGGCCTCGCGTGGGGCCTGGTGATGAACGACGCCGAGCTCGCGCCGAAGGTGTGCGCCGAGGCGTTCGAGCGCGGGCTGCTGATGGAGACGTCCGGTCCCGAGGGCGAGGTGGTCAAGCTGCTGCCGCCGCTCACCACGACCGAGGCCGAGCTCGGCCAGGGCCTGGAGATCATCGCCGAGTCGCTGGAGGCCGTCCGGCAGAAGGTCGCCGTCTGACCCATTCCGAGCACATTGCGGCATAACGGGCCGTCAGTGGCTCACTGAGCCGCTCCGACCGCTTCGAGCCATCGGGATGACCCCCGGGTCGTTCCGGGTCGCCTCGGGCCACCTGAGCCGTCCGGTCCCCGGACGGCTCGGGGCCGCCCGACCGGGTGCCCCGGGACGAACGCCGCCCGACCGGGCACATACCTGGCGGACCCGGCGGCCCACACGTCGGAGACGACCCCAGCGGAACACCGCCCGAGCGGAACGTGCCCTCGCGGGCCGGCCGCCCCGGGCACAGCCGGAAAGAGGAGATTCATGATCGTTCGTTCCCTTGACGAGATCATCGGCACCGAACGGGACGTGCACGCGCCGACCTGGTGCAGCCGCCGGTTCGTCCTCGCCAAGGAGGGCGTCGGTTTCTCGATGCACGAGACGATCCTGTACGCGGGCACCGAGACGAAGATGTGGTACGCGAACCACGTCGAGGCCGTGTACTGCATCGAGGGCCAGGGAGAACTCACCAACGACGAGACCGGGGAGAAGCACAAGATCGAGCCGGGCGTCATGTACCTGCTGGACCAGCACGAGCACCACACCCTCCGGGCGCACACCGACCTGCGGACGGTCTGCGTGTTCAACCCGCCCGTCACCGGCCGGGAGGTCCATGACGAGAACGGGGTCTATCCGCTGCTGACCGAGGAGGACGCATGAGCATCATCGAGTCGCATCCGACCATCGACGACGCCTACCCCACCCGGAAGGCGTCCGAGGCGGCGCTGCTGTACCGGCAGGACCCCGTCGTCTACGGCGGACCGGAGGACGGCCCGATCGACGGCGCCGACCTCGACTCGTACGAGGCCGACGGCTTCCTGACGGTCGACCAGCTGCTCTCGCCGGAGGAGGTCGAGGACTACCGCGCCGAGCTGCGCCGGCTGTCGGCCGACCCGCAGATCCTGGCCGACGAGCGCACGGTCACCGAGCGCGGCTCGGACGAGGTCCGCTCGATCTTCCAGATCCACAAGATCAGCGACGTCTTCGCCCGCCTGGTCAGCGACCCCCGCGTCGTCGGCCGGGCCCGGCAGCTGCTCGGCTCGGACGTGTACGTCCACCAGAGCCGGGTCAACTACAAGCCGGGCTTCAACGGCAAGGACTTCTACTGGCACTCGGACTTCGAGACCTGGCACGCCGAGGACGGCATGCCCCGGATGCGCGCGGTGAGCATCTCCATAGCGCTCACGGAGAACTTCGTGCACAATGGCGGGCTAATGATTATGCCCGGTTCCCACAAGACCTTTGTGGCGTGCGTCGGGGAGACCCCTGACGACCACTACAAGGAGTCGCTGCGCGGGCAGGAGATCGGGACGCCCGACCCCAGCAGCCTGTCGATCCTTGCCGAAAAACACGGGATCGAGCTGTTCACAGGGGCCGCGGGCTCTGCCACCATGTTCGACTGCAACTGCATGCACGGCTCGAACGGGAACATCACCCCGTTCCCGCGCTCCAACGTGTTCATCGTGTTCAACAGCGTCGAGAACGCGTGCGTCGAGCCCTTCTCGGCGCCGGCACCCCGCCCGGAGTTCATCGGGGCCCGCGACTTCACACCCGTGGGCGACTGAATGAACACAACAATTCGATAACCCGACCCACCCTTGCTCCCGCGCCCGGGGAGGCCGCACCGGCCTCCCCGGGCGCGGGAGCGCACCCATCAGGAGATCGATGATGACTTCCTCGAGACGCGACTTCCTCCGCACCGCCGTGCTGCTGTCCGCCGCGGTCCCGCTGGCCGCGGCGGGCTGCTCCACGACGGATCCGGAGGAGGAGCGCGCCGGCGGCGGCACGCTGGAGAAGGCCCGGGAGGCGGGGGCGATCACCGTGGGGTTCGCCAACGAGGCGCCCTACGGCTTCACCGACAAGTCCGGCAAGCTGACCGGTGAGGCGCCCGAGCTGGCCCGCGTCATCTTCAAGAAGCTCGGGATCGACGAGGTCAAGGGCGTCCAGGTGGACTTCGCCGGCCTGATCGCCGGGCTGAACGCCAGGCGGTTCGACACGATCGCCGCCGGCATGTTCATCACGCCGGAGCGGTGCGCCTCCGCGGCGTTCGCCGACCCCGAGTACGTCGCCAAGAGCGCCTTCATGGTGAAGGAAGGCAACCCGATGGGGCTGACGGGCGCCAAGGACCCGGCGGAGAAGGGCGCCAGGGTCGGCGTCCTCACCGGCGCCGTCGAGGCCGGCTACGCCGAGAGCACCGGGGTCAAGAAGGGCGACATCAAGACCTTCGCCGACCAGCCCAGCGCGTTCGAGGGGCTCAAGGCCGGCCGGATCGACTGCATCTGGCTGACCCGCATCTCACTCGCCGACCTGCTGTCCAAGCACGAGGGCGAGGGCTACGAGGTGACCGAGGCGTTCACCCCCGTCATCGACGGCAAGGAGCAGCTCGGCGCCGGCGCGTTCGCGTTCCGCAAGGCCGACACGGAGCTGCTGAACGCCTGGAACGAGGAGCTCGGGAAGCTGAAGCAGGCGAACGAGCTCCTGCCGATCCTGCAGCCGTTCGGGTTCACCCAGGCGGACATGCCCGGACCGGACGACACCGCCGCGAAGTTCTGCAAGGGCTGATCCCGGGTGGCGGACGTCCTCGGGAGCTACGACCAGTGGCTCGCTGGCGCGTGGCTCACCATCCAGCTCACCCTGCTCGGCGGCGCGCTCGCGCTGGCGCTCGCGATGATCTTCGGTATGGCGGGCGCGTCGCGCCACGCGTGGGTGCGCGTCCTGAACCGGGTGTACGTGGAGTTCTTCCGCGGCAACGCGACGCTGGTGCTGCTGTTCTGGTTCTTCTACGCGCTGCCCCTGATCGGGCTGCGGTTCACCACCATGTTCGCGGCGATCCTGGCACTGGGTCTGAACATCGGCGCCTACGGCGCCGAGGTGGTCCGCGGCTCGATCAAGGCGGTGCCGAAGGCCCAGTACGAGGCGACGGTGGCACTGAACTTCACGCCGTTCCAGCGGATGCGGCGGGTCCTGCTGCCGCAGGCCTTCGCGCTGATGCTGCCCCCCTTCGGCAACCTGATCATCGAGTTGATGAAGGGGACGGCCATCGTGTCCCTGGTCGGCCTGGTCGACCTCACCCGCGCATCGAAGGACATCCAGGGAAGCAGCGGGGAGACCATCGCGGCGTTCTCGGTGGCCCTCGTCCTGTACTTCGTGATCGCGCAGATGCTGCAGCTGTTCGTCCGCTACGCCGAGCGGCGCGTGGACCGCATGCTGGGCCGCAGGCTGCCCAGTGAGCCGTCGCTCGGCACGATCGCGGCCGGTGCTCCCGGAGCGGGGGTGACCGGCTGATGACCTGGAACTGGGAATACACGGGCGAGGTCCTCCCCGATCTGCTGAGCGGGCTGCGCTACACCGTGATCGCGACGCTGGCCGGCTACGTGATCGCGCTGCTGCTCGGCCTGGTGTGGACGCTGCTGCGCCGGACGCCGTACACGGCCGTCAACCAGGCGGTCCGGTGGGCGACGGAGTTCATCAGGTCGACGCCGCTGATCCCGCAGCTGTACTTCGTGTTCTTCGTCCTGCCCTCCGTGGGCGTCACGCTGTCCCCGCTGACGGCCGGGATCATCACGCTCGGCGTCCACTACTCGACCTACACGGCCGAGGTGTACCGGGCGGGCATCGCCGACGTGCCGAAGGGGCAGTGGGAGGCGTGCACGGCGCTGAACCTGCCGAAGTCGCGGGCCTGGCTGGACGTGATCCTGCCGCAGGCGATCCGCCGCGTGATCCCGACGCTCGGCAACTACCTGATCGCGATGTTCAAGGACTCGCCGATGCTGTTCGCGATCAACGTCGCGGAACTGCTCTACGCCGCCAACCGGGCGGGGTCGGTGAACGGCCAGTTCCTGGAGCCGATGACGATGGTCGGCCTGTTGTTCGTCGTGGTCAGCGTCATATCCTCGATATTGGTCCGCCGCTTGGAGAGGCGCTATGCCACCCACTGACACCACCCCCGATGCACCGACGCCCCAGGAACCCGAGGGCGGCGCCAAGCCGGACGGCACGCGCGAGGGCGCGGAGTCCGCGGTCGGCAAGAGCGTCTCGACGCGGAAGGAGGACGCGGCGGCGGGCACGCCGGCGGCCGACCTGCCGCAGGGCGGCGCGCCCGGCATCCGCTTCGAGAAGGTGGTCAAGCGGTTCGGCGACAACGTCGTGCTCCGCGAACTCGACTTCACCGTGGCCCCCGGCGAGCGCGTGACGCTGATCGGGCCGAGCGGGTCGGGCAAGACCACCATCCTGCGGCTGCTGATGACGCTGGAGAAGCTCGACGAGGGCCTCATCTGGATCGGCGACCAGACGCTCTGGCACATGGAGCGGAACGGCAAGCGCGTCCCGGCCAACGAGAAGCACCTGCACGAGATGCGCAAGCAGGTCGGCATGGTGTTCCAGCAGTTCAACCTGTTTCCGAACATGAACGTGCTGCGCAACCTCACCGAGGGGCCGGTGCGCGTGCTCGGGGTGTCCAAGGACGAGGCGGTCGAGCGCGCCAGGTCCCTGCTGGATCTGGTGGGCCTCGCCGACAAGATCGACGCCCATCCGACCCAGCTGTCGGGCGGCCAGCAGCAGCGGGTGGCGATCGCGCGGGCGCTCGCCATGCAGCCGAAGGTGCTGCTGCTGGACGAGGTCACCTCCGCCCTGGACCCCGAGCTCGTCGTGGGCGTCCAGGACCTGCTGCGCGACATCGCCCGGCAGAGCGACCTGACCCTGCTGTGCGTCACCCATGAGATGGCCTTCGCCAAGGACATCTCCGACCGGGTCCTGATGTTCGACCAGGGGCAGATCGTCGAGGAGGGTCCGCCGGACCGCATCTTCGGCGACCCGTCCGAGCAGCGCACCCGGGACTTCCTGCAGGCGGTCCTGGCCTCCTGAGCAGGCCCCGGCAGGCGTACCCGTCGCCCGCGTCCCCGTCGCCCCGGGGACGCGGGCGGCTCTCGTCATGCGCCGCCCCGCGCGGGCATGCGTCCCCGGCGTCCTGATCTTGCGGAGGCCCCGCCGTGGCTTACACCGAACGTCATTCGGTACCGTGGGCGCGATGACGGACGGAGGGTCGCAGTGACGGGCACATCGATCGTGGGGCTCGGGATGACCGAGCTCGGCAGGGTCTACGGGCGCAGCCCGCGGCGGCTCGCCGCCGACGCGGTGCGCCTCGCCGCCGCCGACGCGGGGCTGGCGCTCGGCGACCTGGACGGGCTGCTGGTCAGCCACGGCATGGGCGGCTCCCCCGGCATCGAGCTGGCGGGCGCGCTCGGGCTCCGCGACCTGCGGCTGCTCTCCCAGGTCAACGCGTTCGGCGCGACCGCGGGGGCGATGCTGTCGTACGCGGCGACGGCGATCATGAGCGGGACGGCGACCACCGTCGCCTGCGTGTTCGCGGACGCCCCGCTGAAGCCGAAGAAGTCCGCCGGCTCGGCCTACAACCGCGACGCTCGCGAGTGGTACGGGTTCGGCGGGATGACCGCGGCGCTCGGGCTGCGCAGCGTCAACTCCTTCTACGCCCTCGCCGCCCAGCGGCACATGGCCCGGTACGGCACCACCAGCGAGCAGCTCGGCGCCATCGCGGTGTCGACCCGCGAGTGGGCCGCCCGCAACCCGCTCGCCCAGATGCGCGACCCGATCACCCTCGCCGACCACCAGGCGTCCCGCTGGGTGTCCGAGCCGCTGCACCTGCTGGACTGCTGCCTGGTCTCCAACGGCGCCATCGCCGTGGTGGTCACGAGCGCGGACCGGGCGCGCGACCTCGCCCGGCCGCCCGTCCACCTGTGGGGCTGGGGGCAGGGCCACCCCGGGCACCGCAAGGAGCGCGGCAGCGAATTCGGCCTGACGACCGGCGCGGCGACGTCGGGCGCGACGGCGATGAAGATGGCCGGGATCACCCCGTCGGACGTGTCCATGTGCCAGCTGTACGACTGCTACACCTACACGGTCCTCGTGTCGCTGGAGGACTACGGGTTCTGCGCCAAGGGCGAGGGCGGCGCGTTCGCCGCGTCCGGCGCCCTCGGCCCCGGCGGGTCGCTGCCGACCAACACCGGCGGCGGCCAGCTCTCCGCCTACTACATGTGGGGGATGACGCCCGTGTCGGAGGCGGTGATCCAGGCGCGCGGGGACGGCGGCGAGCGGCAGGTCCCGGCCAACGACGTGATCCTCGTCAGCGGCAACGGCGGCATCCTCGACCACCATTCGACGCTCGTCGTCAGCCCGCACCAGAAGGGGGCCTGAGCCATGGACATCGGTGTGCTGCGGCGGGACGGCCGCACCGACCCGTTCTTCGACGGCACCGCCGCCGACCGGCTGGTCATCCGGCGGTGCGAGGCGTGCGACCGGTGGTTCGCGCCGGACGAGACCGGCTGCCCGGGCTGCGGCGCCGACGACCTCGCCTGGGCCGAGGCCGGCGGCGAGGCGACCCTGGTGACCTGGACCGTCACCCACTCCCGGGACGCGGACAAGCCCCCGGCGTACCTGGCGCTGGTCGAGCTGGCCGAGGGGCCCTGGCTGCACACCCGGCTCGACGATGTCGACCCGGCGACCCTGCGCGAGGGGCTGCCCCTGCGGGCGGTCTTCGTCCACCCCGACGAGGGCGAGTCCTACGTCCTGTTCCGCCACTAGACCGAACGTCATTCGGTCCGTTAGGTTCGAGGGTCATGAACACCGAGGTCTGCGCACGGTTCGGCATCGAGTTCCCGCTGTTCGCCTTCAGTCACTGCCGCGACGTCGTCGCCGCCGTGACCAACGCGGGCGGCTTCGGCGTGCTGGGGGCGGTCGCCTACACCCCCGACCGCCTCGAAGAGGAGCTGAGCTGGATCGACGACCATGTGAACGGCCGCCCCTACGGGGTGGACGTCCTGGTCCCCGGCAAGATCGACAAGTCGGCGGAGAGCGGCGGCGGGCAGGCGGCCATGCTCGCCGCGATCCCCGAGGAGCACTGGAACTTCCTCATCGGGCTGTTCGGCAAGTACGACGTCCCGCTGCCGGACTTCGAGAAGGCCAAGCGGTCCAAGGCCCGCGGCGTCGGTGAGCAGGTCACCGCCAAGGGCGCGACCGAGCTGATCGACGTGTCGCTCGCGCACCCCATCGGCCTCATCGCCAGCGCCCTCGGCACCCCTCCCCCGGTCATGGTGGAGAAGGCCAAGGCCGCCGGGATCCCCGTCGCGGCGCTGGTAGGCACGGCCGAGCACGCCCGCCGCCAGGTCGCCGCAGGGGTCGACCTGATCGTCGCGCAGGGCGGCGAGGCCGGCGGGCACACCGGCGAGATCTCCACGATGGTCCTCGTCCCCGAGGTCGTCGACACCGTCGCCCCGGTGCCCGTCCTGGCCGCCGGCGGCATCGCCACCGGGCGCCAGATGGCCGCCTCCCTGGCCCTCGGCGCGTCCGGCGTCTGGTGCGGGTCGGTCTGGCTGACCACCGAGGAGGCCGAGACGCCGCCGCACGTGAAGGAGAAGATGCTGGCGGCGTCGTCCCGCGACACGATCCGCTCCCGGTCCCGCACCGGCAAGCCCGCCCGGCAGCTGCGCTCCGCCTGGACGGACGAGTGGGAGGGCCCCGAGAGCCCCGGCCCGCTCGGCATGCCGCTGCAGATGATCGTCGCCGAGGGCGCGATGCGGCAGATCACCAAGATCGCCGAGTCGGGCAACCCCGGCGCGCAGCAGCTCGCCAACTACTTCGTCGGCCAGTGCGTCGGGCTGATGAACACCGTGAAGCCCGCCCGGCAGGTCGTCTACGACATGGTCGAGGACTTCGCCAACGCCGTCGAGCGCCTCAACGCGATCACCGGCGAGGACTGACCCGCTTCCCCGCCGGCCCTGGCGAGCTCTCGCCGGGGCCGGCGCGGCACGGCCGTGGTCGTTTCAGCCGGCGGGCCTTCCCACCTGGCGCAGGACGAAGACGCCCCAGCCGAGGTATCTGCGGTTGTAGGCGAGGTAGGAGCGGCGTGAGGTGTCGGCGAACTCGCGCATCGCCGGGGCGTCCGGATGGGCGGGGTCGGCCTTGAGCCATTCGTGGATCGTCCACCACTGCGAGGCCACGTAGCGGTCCCAGCTGTCGGGGTCGGCCAGCACCATCTCCACGAGTTCGAGCCCGGCGGCCTCGAAGCGGTCCAGGGTGCCGTCGAGCGAGGCGAAGGCGTCCGGCGCGAATCCGAGGGCCGCGTGGGCCGCCTCCGGCGGTTCGTCGATCCAGTACGGCTCACCGATCAGCAGGAGCCCGTCGGGCGCGGCGGCGGAGCGCATGAGCTCGATCGTCCCGGCCAGGCCGCCGCCGATCCAGGTCGCGCCGAGGCACGCGACCATGTCGAAGGGGCCGGGTGCGCGGTACCGGCCCGCGTCCCCATGCTCGAAGGTCACCTTCCCGGCGACGTCGAGCTCGGTGGCCCGCTCGTGCGCCGCGGCCAGGAAGACCTCGCTCAGGTCGACGCCGTGGCCCGTGGCCCCGAAGGCAGCCGCCCACCGGCAGAGCATCTCGCCCTTGCCGCACGCCAGGTCCAGGATCCGGGTACCGGGCCCGACGCGGCTCACCTCGCCCAGCAGGAGGAGCTTCTCCTCGGTGAACGGGTTGAGGATGCGGTGATCCGCTTCGGCGATCTCGTGAAGACGCAGCAAGGAGGGCCCCGGGGTGAGCACGTGACGTTGTCGCCCGGTCAGGATGCCACTCGCGGCCGTCCGGCTCGACTGCTTTTCCGGGCGGCCGGTCATGACGGGAAGCGGGTGGTGCGGCGGACCCTGTCCAGGGAGTCGAGGATGCCGTCCAGGCGGTCCTCCTCCGGGTCGGCGACGTATTCGAGGACGGCGTGGTTGAACGCGGCGCCCATCACGGTCGGCATGGTGTCGGACGCGTCGAAGCGCACGGTCCGGGCGCCCGCGAGGGTCTGGGCGATCCGCCGGGAGAGCGCGTCCGGGTAGTCGTCCGGCCGCACCTCGCGGTTCAGTGAGAAGGCGCCGCTGCCGGGCCGGCCGGTCCACGTCCGCTGCGCGCCGGCCGTCGCCAGGTGGGCGACGAGCCTGCGGACGGCCGGCGTGTCGCGGAACACGCCGAGCACGTCACCGCCGATCACGACCGACCCCGCCCCCGGGAAGGGGATGTGGTCGTAGTCCCGGCCGGCCTCGGGACGTCCCGGTGCCCGCCGGTAGAAGGCGGTGATGAACGAGCCCGCGTGGTCGAACCGGCAGCCCGGCGGCGTCGCGAACATCGGCGCGCCCGCCTGGCCGTAGCCGGTGAGCAGCGCGGTGCGGGCGTCCCCGTGCGAGGCCGCCACGACGGCGCCGAACGCGCGCCACGCGCTCCGCACCGGGTCCGACGTCCAGGCCAGGCGGCCCGACACCCACTCGTCGTAGACCTCGGGGCCGGACTCGTGCAGGAGCAGGTCCTCGATCCAGTCGGTGCCCGGCCAGCCGGAGACGGAGGTGTCGGCGAGGCCCAGGCACCACGGGCGGGACCCGGCCTGCCCGGCGATCTCCGACAGCTCGTCCCATGTGAGGCCGGGGGCCGTCAGCCGCTCCCGGAGACCGGACGGCAGGTTGCGCGGATTGTACCAGATCAGGCTCTTCACGGACGCCTTGACGACGATGCCGTAGGAGTGGCGACGGCCGTCCGGCCCCGTGGCGGACGCGAGGTCGCCGCCGATGCCCCGCGCGCCGCCCGGCAGCGGGCGCAGCTCACCGGACGCGGCGTACGCCCGCAGGTCGCCCGGGGTCGCCAGGACCGCCGCGTCGGGCGGGTGGCCGTCGTGCAGTTCGCTGGCCAGGACCGCGCGGGCGTCGCGGGTCCCGGTGTACTCGACGTCGATGCCGGTGTCCTTCTCGAAGCCGGACAGCATCTCCCGGAACGCCTCGCCCTCCTCCCCCGTCCACGAGCCCAGCACCGTGATCCGTTCGCCGGAGCCGGAACCACCGCACGCGACGAGGCCGAGCGAGCACAGCAGCAGGATCGCCGACAGGATTCGCACGCTCATCTCCTGAACTCGCGCAGCCGCAACCAGAACCCCAGGCCGGCGAGACCGGCCACCGCCAGGCTCAGCAGGGGGAGGCCGGCGGCCAGCGCCCCCGTCCCGGCGCCGGTGAGCCGCGCGTCGAGGGGGCGGCGCGCCTCGTCCACCGCCGTGACGTCCAGCCCCTCGGCCTGGTCGACCGGGCCTCCCGCGCGCAGCGCGGACGCACCCGCCCGCGCCGTGCCGCTCTGCGCCGCCACGACCCGGTCGAACGCCGGCAGGTCCCGCTGCCACGCCCGGTCGAACGAGCGGTCGAGGTGCAGGAACGCGTTCGCCGCCCACAGCACCAGACCCAGCAGGACCAGGCACGCGGCCAGGAGCGGGAGGTTGAACACGCGCCGGAACCGCCGGGCCATCGCCACCTGCGCGTACACCAGCACCGCGAGGAGCGCGAAACCGGCCAGCGCCGTGCCGAGCGCGGCGGCGGTCCCGCCCCATGCGGAATGCCGCCGCTGGTCGATGGCCCGCCGGTCGCGGTCCGCTATCTCGTCGATCCGGGCCAGTACGCCGCCGTCGCCGTGCAGCAGGTCGGAGGCATAGCTCAGGTACGCGTACCCGAGGTCCTCCAACCCTTCCCGATAGGTGGCGTCGGCCTGTTCCACCAGCCCTTGATAGGTGACGACCTGCGCATTCACCGCGCGCAACAGGTCACGTTCGGCGGGACCGCCGAAGTCGCGCTCGGCGATGTGCGCGAGACTGTCCCCCGCGGTCGTCAGATTGTCGCGGAAACGCTGCCCCGGGCCGATCAGCTCCGCGGCCCCGGAACGGAAACTCTGCCAGGCCGCGCGGTCGGCGTCCGAGAGCGCGGCGTGGGCCGTCCGGGCGCTGACGTACGCGGGGACGCCCCGGTCCCGCACCGACGACACCGCCGACCCGCCGCCCACCAGGACCCCGGTCGCGGCCGCCCAGTGCAGGAACGTCATGCCGAGGACCAGGGCCATGAACGACCACAGCCAGCGCGGCGTGCTCCAATTCTTGACGTCCGTCCGGAACCTCAGGGCAAACGACACAATGGTCATGGTAAGCCAACGGCATTGTTCTCGCCCGTCATTATCATCCGCAATGAAGGAATGCAGGATTCCGCAAGAATTCAAGGGCCGGGACCGACCACTTTCGGCCATCACCGCATTTCGTCGAATTGGCGAACGAAGCGGCGTTCAGGCGGTGCGGTCGAACCAGGTGACCTGCGCACCGTTGCTGAACGACCGCCGCTCGGTCGGGGTGAACAACGTCGGACCGAACCCACCGGAGAAGACCGGCAGGCCCCCGCCCGCCACCACCGGGTAGGACTTGATGATCAGCTCGTCGATCTCGGGCAGGAGCGCGGCGGCGAGCCGGCCGCCGCCGCAGAGCCAGATGTCCCCGCCGCCTTCCGCGGCCTTGAGCGCGCGGACGGTGTCGAGCGGCTTCCTGACGAGTTCCACTCCCGGGTCGGCGATCTCTTCCAGGGTGGTGGAGGCGACGTACTGCCGCAGATGGGCGTACGGGCTGGTCACACCGATGTCGAGCGCAGGCCGATAAGTCGCGAGCCCCATCACCAGCGCGTCGAAACGCTTGTTGGGCGCGTCCTCCAGGCCGACTCTCGGACGGATGTGACTGGGCACGGTCTCCGGGAGGCGCTCGTTGATCCAGGCCGCCATGTCGTCCGCGACCGGGTAGAAGTCGACCTCGCCGCCGGGCCCGGCGATGAAACCGTCGATGCTCACGCCCACGTAGTAAACGAGCTTTCGCATATGTGTCACTCCGTTCGTAGTACTATGTCCGTAGTAGTTTGAACGTAGTACTACAGATGGAGTGGTGTCAACATGCGGCGGAACGTCGAGCGGAGGACCGCGCTGGTCGACGCGGCGATCGAGGTCCTGGCCAGGGAGGGCGCGCGCGGGCTCACGTACCGGGCGGTGGACGCAGAGGCCCGCGTGCCGGCCGGCACCGCGTCCAACTACTTCGCCAACCGGGACGAGCTGTTCACCCAGGCGGGCCGGCGGATCTACGAGCGCCTGGAGCGCGACGCGGCCGCCGCGATGACCGGGCCGATCGAGGGGCCGCGCGACCTCGCCAAGGTCATCGAACTCCTGCGCGCCACCATCGGGCGGATCGAGGACTTCCGCACCGGCTACCTGGCACTCCTGGAACTGCGCCTGGAGGCGACCAGGCGCCCGGAGCTGCGCGCCGTCCTGACCGAGCGGGTCCGCGAAGACGTGGCGGCCAACATCGACTACCACCTGGAGGCGGGGCTCCCAGGCGACGCCACCTCGGTGCGGCTCCTCTACCTGGCGCTCAACTGGCTGGTCGTGGAGCACCTCACCCTGCCCGGCGTGTTCTCCGACGAGGACGTCCAGGAACTCGTGGCGGTCGCCGTGGAGCGCGCCGTCCCCCGCTAGGACAGCGGGCGGCCGGGCCCCTTCTTGATCTGCTCGATGAACAGCCGGGCCAGCGCCTGCTGGCCCGCGGCCGTCGGATGGTAGCTGCGCGGCTCGGCTTCGAGCGCCGGCAGGTTCACCGTGAGCCCGTTCATGTACGGCTCCCTGCTGCCCACCTCGTGCCCGGCGAACGCGCTGTAGGCGTCGGCGAACTCGACGCTGCCGCGGCCGCCCCGGGCGGCGATCTGCGCGTCGGCCTCGGCGGCGGACTGGCCGATCAGCCGGCCCAGGTCGTAGGCGCGGGCGTTGAGCCAGCGCTGGTCGGACACCGTGATGTTGTCCGCGCCCACGCCGCTCACCTCGGAGAACGCCCGCGGGTACCCCATCACGATCACCCGGGCACGGGGGGCCTTCGCGGTGATCTCGTCCAGCAGGGCGGGCAGGCTCCTGCGCAGTTCGGCCATCCGCTTGGCGATGTCCTCGCCCTGCCGCGTGCAGTCCTTGCTCCACGGCAGCTTGACCACGCACCCGGCGAGCACCTTGGAGAACCCGACGTCGTTGCCGCCGATGCTCAGCGTGATCAGGCTGGTGTCGGGGCCGATGCGGTCGAGCTGCGGCGGTTCCCCGCCCTTCCCCTTCCGGACGTCACCGGTCGTGGCGCCCGAGCAGGCCCAGAACCCGCTGCCCTTCGCGAACTCGAACGCCTTCGCGACCTCGTGGTAGTACGCCTTGGACGTGCGGTGGCACCGGTCGAGCGGGTTGTTGTCGGCCACGGTCGACTCCGAGCCGACCCCCGACGAGTACGAATCGCCCAGCGCCACGTACGACCCCCAGGTGGCGGCCTCGACGGGCGTGAGGGTCCTCGCGCCGGCCACCGGGTCGGCGCGGACCTCCGGCGCGGGCTCGCGGCACCCGCTGTCGAAGACCGCGCAGCGCACCGCCGGCAGCGCGACGAGCGGGACGACGGCCAGCGCCAGCAACGCCACGAGGACGACGACGGCGGCCCTCCGCTCACCGAGCCGCTCCCGCAACCATCCCGCCGGGCTGATCATCGTCCTCCTCCGGTGCCGTGTTTCATGGGGCAGACGTCTGCTGATCGCCCCCGGTTCCCGCCTTTACATTGTAGATCAAAAGCTGTGGCCGGTCGGCGCGCGCATGACCACCCGGGGCCCCAGCTCGTGCAGACCCGCCTTGACCTCCGCCTCCCACAGGGACCTGATCCCCGGCCCCCAGCGTTCCTCGGGCAGCTCCTCGAAACCGTGCTTGGCGTACCAGGGCCCGTTCCAGGGGACGTCCTTGAACGTCAGAAGGGTGACCTCGGGCGCCCCCGCCGCGGCGGCCCGCGCCATGACGGCGTCCAGCAGCCGGGCACCGATGCCCTTGCCGGTCAGGTCGTCGCGCACCGAGATCTGCGCCAGGTGCGCGGCCCCGTCGACCTCCTCGACCACCGCGAACCCGACCGGCGGCTCGCCCGCGACGATGATCTCCGCGTCCCCGCCGGACATGAGCTCGACCACGGTGGGACCGGGCGGGAACACGATCCCGATCTCCGCGAACATCCGCTCCCCGGAGACCTCGATCGACGGTAGCCCCGGCAACTCCTCCGCCCGCGCCACCCGCACCTCGTCATCCATCCCGCAATGGTAAAACGCCGTTCGGCCCCGGACTCCCGGCACCGCCTCCGGCCGTTCGGCACAGGCGAACGCGGTGACGCCCTCCGCGCGCTTACGAGAGGCCCGCCGCCTCGGCGGCGGAGGCGCGGTAAATCGGATGCGAGCACGGCGCGGCCGCGGTCATGATCGAGTATGGAATGGACGCTGAGCTACGACCTTGACGAATTCATGTCGGCGGCGGGTGGGTTCCTGCACGACGACCCAGCCCGGAACACCGTGGCGCTCACCGTGACCGGGGACATGCGCGCCGAAGGCACCGGGGTCCGCAAGGACGTCCTGTTCGGGTGGTGGCCGGGAGGCCGGCGCGTCGAGGGCGCGTTCCTGTGGACCCCGTCGTATCCGCCGCTGCTCAGCGCGATGCCCGAGCGGGCCGTCCGGGGCCTCGCGGAGATCCTGGCGGACCGTGAGGCGGCGCTGCCTGGCGTCAGCGGCTCCCAGACCGCCGCGGAGGCGTTCGCGGACGAGTGGAAGCGGCGGACCGGCGCCGCGAGCCGACTGACCATGCACCAGCGCCTCTACCGGCTGGGTGAGCTCAAGGTGCCCGATCCGCTGCCGCCGGGCACCGCCCGCACCGCGAACCGGGACGAGCGGCCGCTGATGCTGGAGTGGGCCACCGCGTTCTGGACCGAGGTCGAGGAGCACGGGCCGGTCAATACGGCGATGATGGACGCCAGGCTCGACACGGGCCGCATCGCGCTGTGGGAGGCGGGCGGGCAGCCGGTCGCGATGGCCTGGTGGTCCCCCGTGGCCGCCGGGATGTCCCGTGTCTCGGCCGTGTACACGCCGCCCGGGCACCGCCGCCGGGGCTACGGAGCGGCGGTCACCACGAAGGCGACCCGGTCCGCCATGGAGGAGGGCGCGACGGACGTCGTGCTGTTCACCGACCTGGCCAACCCGACGAGCAACGCCGTCTACCACCGCCTCGGCTACCGCCCGGTCGAAGACCGCCTGGTCCTCGCCTTCAGCTGACCCGCCCAGCCGAGTTCAGCGCGGCTGCGGGCGCGGGGACCTCCGGACGGCGGTTCCCGCTTGAGGGGCGGCGCGGTGGAGGCTAGTGGACGCCGGCCTCCTTCATGTCGCGCAGTTCGCGCTTGAGCTCCTTGATCTCGTCGCGGAGGCGGGCGGCGAGCTCGAACTGGAGGTCGGCGGCGGCCTGGTGCATCTGGACGGTCATCTGCTCGATGAGGGCCTCCAGGTCCTCGCGGGGGTGTTCGCCGACCAGGTCGGCGGCGTGCCGGCCGACCTCACGGGTGCGGGACGCGAGCCCCGGGACGGGGGCCTTGCCGCGGCTCTGCTGGCGGCCGGAGCCGCCGATGAGCGTCTCGGTGTCGGCGTCCTCGCGGGCGAGGGAGTCGAGGATGTCGGCGATGCGCTTGCGGAGCGCCTGCGGCTCGATGCCGTGCTCCTCGTTGTACGCCTGCTGCTTGGCGCGGCGGCGGCTGGTCTCATCGATCGCGCGTTCCATCGACGGCGTGACCGTGTCGGCGTACATGTGGACCTGGCCGGACACGTTGCGGGCCGCGCGGCCGATCGTCTGGATGAGCGACGTCTCGGAGCGCAGGAAGCCCTCCTTGTCGGCGTCCAGGATCGCGACGAGCGACACCTCGGGCAGGTCGAGGCCCTCGCGGAGCAGGTTGATGCCGACCAGGACGTCGAACTCGCCGACGCGCAGCTCCCGCAGCAGCTCGATGCGGCGCAGGGTGTCGACCTCGCTGTGCAGGTAGCGGACCTGGATGCCGAGTTCGAGCAGGTAGTCGGTGAGGTCCTCGGCCATCTTCTTGGTGAGGGTGGTGACCAGGACGCGCTCGTCGCGCTCGGTGCGCTCGCGGATCTCGTGGATGAGGTCGTCGATCTGCCCCTTCGTGGGCTTCACGACGATCTCCGGGTCGATGAGGCCGGTGGGGCGGATGACCTGCTCGACGACGTCGCCCTTCACGCGGCCCATCTCGTACGGGCCGGGCGTCGCGGACAGGTAGACGGTCTGGCCGATCCGGTCGAGGAACTCCTCCCATTTGAGGGGCCGGTTGTCCATCGCGGACGGCAGCCGGAACCCGTGCTCGACCAGCATCCGCTTGCGGGACGCGTCGCCCTCGTACATCGCGCCGATCTGCGGGACGGTCTGGTGCGACTCGTCGATGACGAGGAGGAAGTCCTCCGGGAAGTAGTCGAGGAGGGTGTTGGGGGCGCTGCCGGGGCCGCGGCCGTCGATGTGGCGGGAGTAGTTCTCGATGCCGGAGCAGGTGCCGACCTGCCGCATCATCTCGATGTCGTAGGCGGTGCGCATGCGCAGCCGCTGCGCCTCCAGCATCTTGCCCTGCCGCTCCATCACGGCGAGGGTCTCCGCCAGCTCGGCCTCGATGTCGCGGATGGCCCGCTCCATCCGCTCGGGGCCGGCGACGTAGTGGGAGGCGGGGAAGACGTACAGCTCCTCGTCCTCGGTGATCTGCTCGCCGGTGAGGGGGTGCAGGGTGGCGAGCTTCTCGATCTCGTCCCCGAACATCTCGATGCGGACGGCGAGCTCCTCGTACTGCGGGATGATCTCGATGGTGTCGCCGCGGACCCGGAACGTGCCGCGGGTGAACGCGAGGTCGTTGCGGGTGTACTGCATCCCGACGAGCTGCCGGAGCAGGTCGTCGCGGTCGATCTCCTGGCCGACGCTGAGGCGCACCATGCGGTCGACGTACTCCTGCGGCGTGCCGAGGCCGTAGATGCAGGAGACGGACGCCACGACGACGGTGTCGCGGCGGGTCAGCAGCGAGTTGGTCGCCGAGTGCCGCAGCCGGTCGACCTCGTCGTTGATCGAGGAGTCCTTCTCGATGTAGGTGTCGGTCTGCGGGATGTACGCCTCGGGCTGGTAGTAGTCGTAGTAGGAGACGAAGTACTCGACGGCGTTGTTCGGCAGCATCTCGCGCAGTTCGTTGGCGAACTGCGCGGCGAGCGTCTTGTTCGGCTGCATGACCAGCATCGGTCGCTGCACCTTCTCCACCAGCCACGCGATCGTGGCGGTCTTGCCGGTGCCGGTGGCGCCGAGCAGCACCGCGTCCTGCTCGCCGCGCTCGATGCGGGCGGTCAGCTCGGCGATCGCCTGCGGCTGGTCGCCCGACGGCGTCATCTCGGTGATGACCTCGAACGGCGCCACACGGCGCCGCAGATCCGTGACTGGCCGCATCGTCGCGTCTCCCCTGTCCGTCGGCTGCCTGCCCACCAACTGTATGCAGTGCCTACGACAATCAGTATCCGCGCAGGCCGGCGGCCGGCGCCCGGTTAGGACGCGGGCAGCGGGATCCGGGCGCGGACGGCGTAGCCGCCGCCGCGGGGCCCGGCCTCGAAGGTGCCGCCGAGGGCGGTGACGCGCTCGCGGAGGCCCACCAGGCCGTTGCCGCCGCTCGGCAGCCGGTGCTCGGGACGGGCCATCGGCGGATCGTTGGCGACCTCCACCTCGATCGCCTCGGGCAGCAGGCCGAGGTCGACGCGAGTACCTGCCATGCCGGCGTGCTTGTGGACGTTGGTGAGCGCCTCCTGAACGAGGCGGTACACCGTCCGTCCCACGGCGGCGGGGATGTGGCGGTCCTCACCGCGGATCGACAGGTCGACGCTGAGGCCGGCCGCACCGGACTGCCCGACGAGGTCGCGGACGTGGGCGATCGTCAGGGCCTCCTGGGGCAGGGCCTCCTCGCCTTGCCTGAGGACACCGATGACATGGCGGAGTTCCTCCAGGGCCTGACGTCCCATGTCGCCGATGACGCCGGCCGTCTCCGCGGCCCGCTCCGGATCGCGCACGGCGATCGCCTTGAGAGCGCCCGCGTGCACGACCATGACGCTGATCCTGTTGGCGACCACGTCGTGCATCTCCCGTGCGATGCGCGTCCGTTCCTCACCCCGCGCGCGCTCTGCGAGGAGGTGCTGTTCGCGTTCGAGGCGCGCTGCGCGTTCCTGGAGTGAGGCGAGGAGCTGCTTGCGCGCCCCCATGTACAGCCCGAGCAGGACCGGGACGCCGATGAACGCGACGCTGAAGATGGCCTGCGCGATGAAGGGGTCCCTGGACGACGTGGGCGCGGCGATGGCGAGCGAGGTGATGTAGCCGACGATCGCGATGGTCACGACGGTCCAGCGGGACGAGGTGTAGGCGGCGAGCGAGTACAGGATGACCAGCGCGGACGCCGCGCCCGCACCGAGGACCGTGCCGATCGTCACCAGGAACAGCGCGAGACCCACGGGATGGATGCGCCGCACGACGGTGGCCAGGCCGAGCACGGCGCTGCAGGCCGAGACGACGGGCGGCGGAAGCCAGAACTCCTGATCGGCGAACCACAGGAACAGCCCGTCCGCGATGGCGAGCGCGATGGCGAGGGAGACGTCGAGCGCACGGGACCGCTTCGTCGGCCACGCCGCCGACCACCAGCCCCGCACGCGCATGCGATGAGCCTATAGCGCGCGGCAGGTTACCAGGACCGCTCAATCAGGAAGGTCACCGACACCCTTCCGGGACGTCCGATCCGCCATCGCCGCTACAACGAAGCATGCCCCTGGAAGAGGGTTTCCAGGGGCACCGTCGTGTCAGGGCCGTTACCGGGCCACACCGTCGGTCGCGGCGACCAGGCGGGCCAGGATCCTGCCCTGCTCCTCCTGTCGCGCCGCGATCTTCCCGAGCTCACCCATGATCATGTTCACAGCGGAACCGAGCTCCTGCTTGAACTCCCGCCTGACCAGGTTGAGCCCCTTGTGGAGTTCTTCGTTCGTGACGAGGTTCTTGAGGTCGTCTTTGGTGGCCAGGTCAGCGAGAGTGACCTGTTCTAGAGGCTTGGACGCCATGGGGGGATGCTACCTCTCCGTCGTGGTCCTGTGTTCGCCGGACGGCGACGACCACATCCTGCCACAGTCGATGACCCATTGCGTTCAATTGATCACTGTGAGCCATCGTTCTCCGCGGCGCGGACGGTGAGGGCCTTCCAGAGGGCGTCCACCTGGCTCTGCAGGTCCGCCAGCGTGCCGGAGTTGTCGATGAGGTGGGAGGCGACGGCCCGGCGGTCCTCGCGGGACGCCTGGCTGGCCATGCGGGCGCGGGCGTCCTCCTCGGTCATCCCGCGGCGGGCGACGAGGCGGTCGAGCTGCATGTCGGCGGGAGCGTCCACGACGACGACCTCGTCGTACATGGGGGCCAGGCCGTTCTCCGCCAGCAGGGGCACGTCGTACACGACGACGGCGTCCTCGGGCGCGGCGTCCATGAGTTCCTGCATCCGCTCCCCCACCAGCGGATGGACGATCGCGTTCAGCGCCGCCAGCCGGTCGGGGTCGCCGAACACGATCCGGCCGACCTTCTCGCGGTCGAGACCGCCGGACGGGAGCAGCACCTCCTCGCCGAACTCCGCGACGACGGCGGCGAGGCCGGGCGTGCCCGGCTCGACCACCTCGCGGGCGATCTTGTCGGCGTCGATGACCACGGCACCGTGCGCGGCGAGCCGCGCCGACACCTCGCTCTTGCCCGACCCGATTCCGCCGGTGAGTCCCACTTTCAGCACGCGCTCACCCTAGTGGTCACGCGGTTCCCGCCGGGACGAGGGGCTTGCGCATGTGGACGAGCGTGAGGTGCGCGGCGACGCGCTCGCGGTGCGTCTCGGCGTACCCGGCGCGGCGGTACAGCCGGAGGTTCGCCTCGCTGAGGTGGCCGGTGAACAGCACGCACGCTTCGGCGCGTCCGGCCACCGCGTCCTCCAGCGCGGCGAGGAGCCGCCGCCCGATGCCGCGTCCCTGCAGGTCGGGGACGACGACGAGCCGCCCGACCAGGCAGGTGTGCTCGCTGAACTGAGCGCGGACCGCCCCGACGAGGCGGCCGCCGAGCACCGCCTTCAGCACGACCGCGTCGCTCGCCAGGACCTTGCGGAGCTGCTCGGCCGACTCGACCAGCGGGGGGATGAACGGGTCGCCGTACAGCTGCGCCTCCGCGACGTAGGCGGCGCGCTGCACGGTCAGCACCTCCCCGGCGTCCTGCGGGCCGGCCCGCTCGACCGCGACGCTCGGTTCGCTCATGGCCCGACCCTAGCGGCGGGACGCGGGCCCGGTCCGCTCAGCGCCCGATCCGGACGGTGACCGCGACCGGATAGTGGTCGGACGCGTCCGACACCGGCACGTTGTACTCGGTGACGAGGATGCCGTCCGACCCGAAGATCCAGTCGACGCGCGCGCCGTCGGACCTGGTGGGGGACGTGTCGTCGCCGATCGCGGTGCTGCGCAGGTCGGTCCCGTCGGTCATCGCGGCCAGTTCGGGGCTGTCGGGGCCGGCGTTGAAGTCGCCGCCGATCAGCGTGCGGGGCGCGCCGCCCCAGGCCCGCAGCAGCGCCGCGATCGAGCGGGCGCGCTCGTCGGCCTGGTCCTCGCCGCCCTCCAGATGCGTGGACCACACGTCCATGGTGGTCTCGCCGACGCCGAGCCGCGCCCAGACGTAGCCGCGGATCTGCGACCAGTCGCCGCGCGGCCAGCGGCCCGTCCCGGAGCTGTGCACCGGCAGCGACGTCAGGATCGCGTTGCCGAACTGCCCGTCGGCGGCCGGACCCCAGATCAGCTTCATGCCGAGGCGCCGCGACAGCCACACGCCGACGTCGGCGGTGCCCGACAGCAGCGACCCGCGGCTCGCCTCCTGCAGCAGGACGACCTGGGCCTGCTGCTCCTCGATGACGCGGGCGATGCCCTCGGGGTCGAGCCGCCCGGCCTGGTTGACGGCGTCGTGGATGTTGTAGCTGAGGACGCGCACGTGGCCCGGCAGCGGCGGCGCGGGCGCCTTGCCGTCCGGCGCGGCGACGGTGAACACCAGGGTGCCGGCCAGCAGCCCGAGGGCGGCGGCGCCGGCGGTGAGGGCGCGCAGCGGGGCGCGGGCGGGCAGCGGGCCGCCGCGGGCGGACGCGAAGGCGGCGAGCGCACCGAGCGCGATGCCGGCGATCCCCGGCAGGACGTTGTTGGGGAACGGCAGCGGCGAGATGGCGCTGACCTGGTACGGGACGAGGATCAGCGCGATCAGCAGACCGCCGAGCGCGGCGCCGGCGTCGACCCGCCACGCGGGCCCGCCGGACCCGGCGCGGCGCAGCGGCGCCCGCACCGCCACCGCCAGCAGCCACGCCGACAGCACCTGACCGAGGATGACGATGGGCACGACCTCGATGCCGGAGATCGCGTACGTGCCGGCGACGGCGCCGGCACCGACCCCGAGGACGGTGCCGCCGAGCACGCACACGCCGCCGGGGACGGCCCGCACCGCGAGGCCGGACGCGAGGAACGCCAGCGCGAGGCCCTGCCCGGCGACGATCGTGATGTGCGCCGCGGTCAGCGACAGCCACCCGGACGACGCGACGAACGCGGGGCTGGACAGGATGAGGATCTGCAGCGCCAGGAACGGACCGAACGCGGCCGCGCCGAGCGCGTCCCGCCAGGAGATCCCGGGCGCCGCGACGGGCTCGGCCGACAGCTCCCGGTAGAGCGCGGCGGCGCCGAGGCCGACGAACGCCAGGCACGCCAGCCACGGCCCGACGCCGCTGCGCCACACCGGGTCCCAGGTGGCGAAGCACATCCGCACCGCGGCGTCGATGGACAGGCCGGCGACGGTCGCGGTGGCGAAGCCGACGCCGGACAGGCCGCGGGCGCCCTCGAACAGCGCCCCGACGGCGACCATGCCGATGGCGGTCGCGGCGAACGCGAGCCAGACGCGCGGCTCGATGGCCTGCGCGAGCAGCCGGACGGCGAGCAGGCCGCCGACCGCGCCGAGCAGCACGACGCGGGAGCCGGCGGCCCGGCGGATCACCGGCGCGGCGAACCCGGCGAGGAACACGACGAGCACGCCGGCGGCGGCGACGGCGGGGCCGGTCCGGTCGGCGAAATGGTCGAGCTGGGGCAGGGCGAACCGCAGGGTCTGCGCGAGCACCGCGACCGTGACGGCGATGAGCGCGAGCCGCGCGGGGCCCGGCGGGACGATGGACGGGCCGGACGCGGCGGGGCCGCCGGTCCTGGTGCCGGCGTCGGTGTTGGCGTCTGTGCTGGCCACTTGAACGAGTGCTCCCCGGGGGACGGGCGGACCTGCGGGACGGTGGGCGCTGCGTGGTGACGGGTCGGCGGGCATCGCCGGTGCCGCGCGGCCGCCCGACATCAATGGTGACGCAACCGACGCACGGCCGGAGGGCGATCTCGCAAGATCGTTCTCCGGCCGTGTGCGGGTCGTGTTCGGATTGTCGGTGGCCGCGGCATCGCGGCGGTCACGCCCGTGGGCGTCGGCCGCGAGACCGGAGAGGCGTCACCGTGCCCCGCCCTCCGGCGGGCCGCGTGCGGCCCGCCGGGGGAAGGGATGGGACTACTGGCCGCCGGAGAGCTTCTCCCGCAGCGCGGCGAGCGCCTCGTCGGTGGCCAGGGCGCCACCGGTGGTCTCGCTCTCGCCGCCGCCGGAGTAGGACGTCTCGCCGCCGCCACCGCCGCCGGCCGCGGGCTCGGCGCCCGCCTCGGCCTCGGCCTTGCGGGCCTCTTCGATCTGCTTGCGGTGCGCGTCGAAGCGCGACCGGGCCTCGGCGTACTGCCGCTCCCAGGTCTCGCGCTGCTCGTCGAAGCCGGGCAGCCACTCGCCGGTCTCGGCGTCGAAGCCCTCGGGGTACTTGTAGTTCCCCTGCTCGTCGTACTCGGCCGGCATGCCGTACAGCGTCGGGTCGAAGTCCTCTTCCTCGATGCTCGCGGCGCCCTCGTTGGCCTGCTTGAGCGACAGGGAGATCCGGCGCCGGTCGAGGTCGATGTCGATGATCTTCACGAAGATCTCGTCGCCGACCTGGACGACCTGCTCGGGGATCTCCACGTGGCGCTCGGCCAGCTCGGAGATGTGCACCAGGCCCTCGATGCCCTCCTCGACGCGGACGAACGCGCCGAACGGGACCAGCTTGGTGACGCGGCCCGGGACGACCTGCCCGATCTGGTGGGTGCGGGCGAACTGCTGCCACGGGTCTTCCTGCGTCGCCTTGAGCGACAGCGAGACCCGCTCGCGCTCCATGTCGACGTCCAGGACCTCGACCGTGACCTCCTGGCCGACCTCGACGACCTCGGAGGGGTGGTCGATGTGCTTCCAGGACAGCTCGGAGACGTGCACGAGCCCGTCGACGCCGCCGAGGTCGACGAACGCGCCGAAGTTGACGATCGAGGACACGACGCCCTTGCGGACCTGGCCCTTCTGCAGCGTGTTGAGGAAGGTCTGGCGGACCTCGCTCTGCGTCTGCTCCAGCCAGGCGCGGCGGGACAGGACCACGTTGTTGCGGTTCTTGTCCAGCTCGATGATCTTGGCCTCGAGCTCGCGGCCGACGTAGGGCTGCAGGTCGCGGACCCGGCGCATCTCGACCAGCGACGCGGGCAGGAAGCCGCGCAGGCCGATGTCCAGGATCAGGCCGCCCTTGACGACCTCGATGACCGTGCCGGTGACGATGCCGTCCTCGTCCTTGATCTTCTCGATCGTGCCCCAGGCGCGCTCGTACTGGGCGCGCTTCTTGGACAGGATCAGCCGGCCTTCCTTGTCCTCCTTCTGGAGGACGAGGGCCTCGACGTGGTCTCCGGTGGAGACGACCTCGTTCGGGTCGACGTCGTGCTTGATGGACAGCTCGCGCGAGGGAATGACGCCCTCGGTCTTGTAGCCGATGTCGAGGAGGACCTCGTCACGATCGACCTTGACGACAGTGCCTTCGACAATGTCGCCGTCATTGAAGTACTTGATGGTCTCATCGATCGCGGCGAGGAAGGCTTCCTCGGACCCGATGTCGTTGACCGCTACCTGCGGGGTGGTCGAGGTGGCCTCGGTGCTGCTCGTCATGTGTCGGCTGGCTCCGGTACGGACAGTGAAGTCGTGATGGGCTTCTGCGCGGAGGGCCGTTTTCCGCCCTGCCGAGGACCGGAATGGGACGCGGACCTGCCGCGTCTTTAGACCGAACCGACGTCGCCGACCTGACCGAGCTCGAGCCTGCTCCGTCTGAAGCTCGCGCAGGCCCACAGCGCAGCGATCAGGATATGGGACCAGCCCTCAGTGGTCAATCCAGGTCCGCCAGGGCGGTCAGTATGTCCGCGCCCGCCCCCGGTACTCCTTGGCGAGCCGGTCCTCGGACGCCTTGGGAAACGTCACGGTGTTCGGGTCACCGTCAGATGTGTACCGCTCCGCCGGGTTCTTGTCCAGGTATTCGAGCCACGCGGTCGAGCAGAACTTCGTGCAGTCGTTCTCCTTGATCTTGCCCTCGGACCGGACCCGCGGGATGTTCCACCGGTCGAACTCCTCGTCGAACGGCGACACCGACGGCCGCCACCCGGCGAGGAAGATCCCCTGAAAGGCGTACCGGCCGCCCTGCTCGCGCGCCCACTTCTCCTTCCTGGGCACCGCCCCGAACGGGTAGGCGAGCGTCGCCGTGTGCGCCCCGGTGAGCTGGACGACCCGGTCCTCCAGCGCGCCGATCTCGTCCTGCACCTTCTTCTCGGACAGCCCCGAGAGGTTCGGGTGCGACTTCGTGTGGTTCCCGACGTCGTACCCGTGCTGGAGGAGCCACTTCAGCCCGGCCGCGGCCTGCTCGTCCTCCATCCCGAAGATGTCGTCGATCAGGAAGAACGTCGCCGTCGGCCGGAACCCGGGGTTCTCGTTCGCGACCTGCTGGATGACCGCGACGGCGGTGTCGGGCGCGGGGTTGCCCTGCGCGTCGAGCGCGAACTGGTCGGGCGAGCTGTCGTCGAACGTCAGCACCACCGGGTACTTGCCGGCCGGGACGTTGAACTTCCCGCTGACGAACTCGGCCGCCGTGATGGGCTGGTAGCCGCCCTTGGCCAGCCGCGTCAGCTCGTCGTGGAGCTCTTTGACCGTCCGGTCCAGCGGCCGTTCGGGCTTCTTCACGATCCGGTGGTACATCAGCACCGGTATCTGGCCGAGCTCGTTCGCCTTCACGGCCGCGGCCGCCGGCGCCGCCGCGGGAATGGGAGCACTCGGCGAAACCGAAGGCGTCCCGCTCCCGGGTACGGGCGCGGCGGCCCCGGCCTCCACCGCGGCCGGCGAAGCCGTGGACGCGGCACGCTGCGCCGTATCCCCTTCTTGCTCACGCCCCCGCCGCTCCCCCGGAAGCGTCAGTCCCAGGACCACGGCACAGACGACCACGACTCCAGCGATCTTGTGAAGCAGAGGCACGCTACCCCCCGCCGGTCGACCCGAACAGGACCCGGAGACGGCCTACGGTTCCCCGGACAACAAGGACACCTACTCGCCTACCCCCCGATC
>NZ_SMKM01000430.1 GCF_004348665.1 Actinomadura sp. GC306
CCGCATGCCCGCCGCCGTGTACCTGATCGGCGCCCTCGGGTTCATCGCGTTCATGACGGAGGGGACGATCGCCGACTGGAGCGGCCTGCTCCTGCACGACGAGCTGGGCGCCGGCGAGGCGGTGGCCGCGGCCGGCTACCCGGTGTTCGAGCTGGCGATGCTGATCGGCCGGCTCGCCGGTGACCGGATCCGGACGCGGCTCGGCACCCGGCGGCTGCTGACCGCCGCCGGGCTCGGCACCGCGCTCGGCATGACCGTCGTCGTGCTCGCCCCCGGCCCGGGCGTCGCGCTCGCCGGGTTCTTCGCGACCGGGCTGGTGGTCTGCACGATCGTCCCGACGACGATCTCGCTGGCGGGCACCGCCGCCCCGGACCGCCCCGCCGCGGCGGTCGCGCAGGTCGGCGCCATGGGCTACGGCGGCCTCCTGCTCGGCCCGGTCGTGGTCGGCTTCCTGTCGGAGGCCACGTCCCTGCGGGTCGGCGTGGGCATGGTCGTCGTGCTGGCACTGATCATCGCCGCCGCGGCGCGCTTCGTCCCGCTCCGCACCGAGGGGGACATCACCGTCCCGGCCCGGCCGGACACCGCCCCCGCCCCGGACGGTACCGACCCGGAGCCGGTACCGGCCTGAGCCGCGCCCCGGCGACATGCGGACGGCCCCGGCGACATGCGTCGCCGGGGCCGTGCGCCGGAGTCACTTGCGCTTGTTGATCTCCTCGGTGAGCTGCGGCGCGACCTGGAACAGGTCGCCCACCACGCCGTAGTCGACGAGCTCGAAGATCGGCGCCTCGGGGTCCTTGTTGATGGCGACGATCGTCTTCGAGGTCTGCATGCCGGCCCGGTGCTGGATGGCGCCGGAGATGCCGACCGCGATGTACAGCTGCGGCGAGACGGTCTTGCCGGTCTGCCCGACCTGGAACGAGTGCGGGTACCACCCGGCGTCGGTCGCGGCGCGGGACGCGCCCACCGCCGCGCCGAGCGAGTCGGCGAGCCCCTCGATGATCGGGAAGTTGTCGGCGCCGCCGACGCCGCGGCCGCCGGAGACGACGATCGCGGCCTCGGTCAGGTCCGGGCGCTCGCCCTTCTCCTGGACGACCTTCTCCACGATCTTCGTGCCCTTGTCGGCGTCCGACAGGTTGACCGACACCTGCTCCTCGGCCGGGCTGGCCGGGGCGGCCTCGGGGGCCACCGAGTTCGGCCGGACGGCGATGATCGGCGTGCCGGTGCGCACCTTGGCGTGCGCGATGATCGCGCCGCCGAAGATGGAGTGCTCGGCGACGAAGCCGTCGGCGACGTCCACGACGTCGGTGAGCACACCGGAGCCGGTCTTGACCGCGAGCCGGCCGGCGACCTCCTTGCCCTCGCCGGTCGCGGCGACGAGCACCGCGCCGGGGGACTTGTCCGCGACGAGCTGCGCGAGCAGCGCGGCCTTCGGGGCGACGACGTAGGAGGTGAGCTCCTCGTCGGCGGCCACGTAGACCTTGCCCGCACCGTACTCGGCGAGCCGGTCCTTCGCGTTCTCGTAGCCCGGGCCGACCCATACCGCGGCGGCCTCGCCGAGCCGGTTCGCCAGCGTCAGCAGTTCGAGCGTGACCTTCTTGACCTCACCGTCGACATGGTCGACGAGGACGAGAATCTCTGCCATTGTTCGCTAATCCCCTTCCCCGGTCAGACGAACTTCTTCGACGCGAGGAACTCGGCGATGCGCGCGCCGCCGTCGCCCTCGTCGGTGACGATCTCACCCTTGGCGCGCGGGGGCGCCTCGGCGAAGTCGACCACCTCGGTGGCGGCGTTCGCCAGGCCGACCTGCGAGGCGTCGATGCCGGCGTCGCCCAGGCCGAGCGTCTCGACCGGCTTCTTCTTGGCCGCCATGATCCCCTTGAACGAGGGGTAGCGCGGCTCGTTGATCTTCTCGACGACGCTGACGACCGCGGGCAGGCTCGCCTCGACCCGGTCGAAGCCGTAGTCGGTCTGCCGCTGCGCCTTGATGGTCGTCCCCTCGATCTCGACCTTGTTGGCGAGCGAGACCTGCGGGACGCCGAGCCGCTCGGCGAGCATCGCGGCGAGCACGCCGGTGCGCGCGTCGGTGGACTCCGCGCCGAGGATCACCAGGTCGAAGCCGGTGCGGCCGAGGGCCTGCTGGATGGCGTACGAGGTCTGCAGCGCGTCGGAGCCGGCGAGGCCGTCGTCGACGAGGTGCACGGCCTTGTCCGCGCCCATGGCCAGGGACTTGCGGATCGAGTCGGTCGCCTTGTCGGGGCCCATGGTCAGAACGGTCACCTCGCCGCCCTGGGCCTCCTTGATGAGCAGCGCCTCTTCGATCGCGTACTCATCGAGCTCGTTGATGACGCCGTCAGCCGCGGCGCGGTCGAGCGTGCTGTCATCGGACTTCAGCTTGCGCGGGCTCTCCGTATCGGGAACCTGCTTCACCAGGACGACGATGTTCATGGCCGGTGGCCGACCTCCCTGCACTCAGTTGGCCGCTTTGTACGGCGGCGGAGGGGCGCCGCCCCTGGGCGGGTCGACGCGGACGTGCGTTCTCGAAGTCACAGCCTGCCAAACACCCGAACGCGCTTCGGAGCCGGGTCCCTGATACGGCCGTGCGGATACTATGTTACTTGCGAGTAGCTCACTGGCAAATCCCAGCTTGTGAGACCTTACCCACCTGGCCGCCCGGTTTGCCTGGTTCACGGCGTTCCGAATCGGGCGTGACGCGTTTCACGTCTCAGAACCTGTTGACGGCGGTCTGCAGGCGGTCCAGCGTGCCCTCCACCGAGCCCTGCAGCCCGTACATCGGGGCGAAGCTCGGCGTGAGCGCCAGCGCGCCGACCGCCGCGAGCAGGGCGAGCCCGCCGAGGACGGCGACCGCCGCCGCGAGCCGCCGGGGGCGCCGCACGACCGGCAGGAACATCCGCTCCAGCCGGCGGCGGGGGGCGCCGACGCCCGGCCCGGTCCACAGCACCGCGGCGCCCGCCCCGGCCCCGAACGCGGCGGCGGTGAGCGAGTCGATCTCGCCGCCGACCGCCGACACCGCGACGAGTCCGAGCGGGACGGCGACCATGGCCGCCGCCGCGTACGGGACGGTCAGCAGCGTCCGCCCGGCCGCGCGCGACCCGGTGCCGTGCGGCGCCGCCCGCAGCAGGGTCACGGCCACGAGCGTCAGCAGGAGCCCCACGACCGGAGCGATGACCGCGCCCGCCACGGCGATGACCACGACCATGGCCGCGAGCAGCCGTGCCCAGCCGCGGGCGACGGCCGGGCCGCGCATCCGGGCGGCCGGCACCGGTACGCGGTCGCCCGCGGGTGCCGTGGGGGCCGGGACGGGCGGCGGGTTGGGC
>NZ_SMKM01000431.1 GCF_004348665.1 Actinomadura sp. GC306
GCGGGGCACTGCTGACCCCGGGGTCCCTGGCGATCATCCAGGCGTCGTTCACCCCCGACGACCGCCCCCGCGCGGTGGGCGCCTGGTCGGGGCTGGCCGGGGTCGCCGGCGCGGCCGGGCCGTTCGCGGGCGGCTGGCTGGTCGAGGCGGCCGGGTGGCGCTGGGTGTTCCTGCTGAACGTCCCGCTGGCGGCCGTGGTGGTGCTGGTGGCGGTGCGGCACGTCCCCGAGAGCGCCGACCCGGACGCCGGCGGCCGCTTCGACGTGCTCGGCGCGGTGCTGGCGGCGCTCGCGCTGGCGGGCACCACGTACGCGCTGACGGAGGCGCCCGCGGCGGGCATGAGCCCGGCGGTCGCCGCGGCGGCCGCGGTGGGCGGCGCGGCCGCGGTCGCGTTCGTGCTCGTCGAGCGGGCCCGCGGCGCGGACCGGCCCCGCGCGGACCGGCCCGGCACGGACCGGGAGCCGCCGCGCCCGATGCTGCCGCTGGACGTGTTCACCTCCCGGCAGTTCAGCGCCGTCAACCTCGTCACGTTCGTCATGTACGGCGGGATGGGCGTGCTGTTCTTCCTGTTCGTGCTGAACCTGCAGGTCGTCTCCGGGTTCTCGCCGATCGCCGCGGGGACGGCCCTGCTGCCGGTCACGGTGCTGATGCTGCTGCTGTCGTCCCGCGCGGGCGACCTCGCGCAGCGGATCGGCCCGCGGCTGCCGATGACGGCCGGCCTGCTGGTCGCGGCCGCCGGGATGCTGCTGGTCTCGCGGGTCGGCGCGGACGCCTCGTACGTGCGCGACGTCCTGCCCGCCGTGGCGGTGTTCGGGCTGGGGCTGTCGGCGGCGGTCGCGCCGCTCACCGCCACCGTGCTCGCCACCGCGCAGGTGCGGCACGCGGGCGTGGCGAGCGGTGTCAACAACGCGGTGGCGCGGGCCGCCGGGCTGCTGGCGGTCGCGGCGATCCCGCCGCTGGCCGGGCTGACCGGCGACGCCTACGAGGATCCCGCGGCGTTCTCCCGGGGGTTCGGCGTCGCGATGGCGGCGTGCGCCGCGCTGCTGGCCGCCGGGGCGCTGCTGACCTTCCTGACCGTCGACGACGACGCGCTGCGGACGCCGTCCGGGGAGCGGGTCGAACCGGAGTGCCGGACGCAGTGCGGCGTCGGCGCCCCGCAACTGCAGCCCGAGCCGGAGACCGCCGCCCCGGGCTCCCCGCCCTGACCCGCCGGACGGGCAGGCCGGACGGGCCGGCCGCGATTCTCGGTCCGATTCCGGCTATGTCCAGGACCGGATCGGTTCGTTGTCATACGGTCGGGGGCATGAATCTGCGGCAGCTGCGCTATGTCGTGGCCACCGCCGACCACGGCACGATGACGTCGGCGGCCCAGGCTCTCTACGTGGCCCAGCCCGCGCTCTCGCGGGCCGTCCGCGAACTGGAGCGCGAGCTCGGCGTCGAACTGTTCGCGCGGTCCGGCCGCGGCGTCGTCCTCACCCCCGTCGGCGAGCAGGTCGTGCGGGAGGCGCGCGTCGCGCTGGACGCCGTCGAGGCCATCGAGTCCCTGGCGGTCACCCGCGCCAACGGGCGCGGCGCCGACCTGCGCATCGCCGTCACGGCGTCGCTGGAGCCGGAGCTGACCGGCCGGCTCATCCCCCGCTTCGCCCGCGACCAGCCCGCCGTGCGGGTCCGGGTGGTCCGCTGCGACGACCGCGACCAGGTCGCGGCGGCGCTGCGCGCGGGCCGCGCCGACCTCGCGCTGACCGACCTGCCCGTGCCCGGGGACATGTCCGCGCACCCGTTCGAGCAGCGCGAGGTCGTGCTCGTCTCGCCGCCGGCGCTGCAGGTGCGCGAGCCGGTGCCGCCCGCGGCGCTGGACGGGATGCGGCTGGTGCTGCCGGCCCGGGGCAGCGCCCGGCGCGCCGAGATCGACGCGCTGCTGCGGCGCATCGGCGCCGTCCCGGTGGTGGCGGCCGAGTCCGACGAGCGCGGCGCCTGGCTCGGTTGGGTCCGCGCCGGGATGGGCTCCGTGCTGTGGTACCGCAACCAGATCGAGGACACCGAGGGCGTGGCCGTCCGGTCGTTCATGCCGCCGCTGACCCGCATGATCGGGCTCGTGCACGCGCACCGCAGGCTTCCGCCCGCCGCCCGCGACTTCCTCACGTTCGCCAAGGAGACGGCCCGCGAAGACCAGTGACGCGGCGGTGCCCCGGCCCTCGGGCCGGGGCACCGGCGGGACGGTCAGGACGACCCGTTGAGGGGGTACGCGGGGAGTTCGGCGGCGTAGGACTCCTTGAGCACGTCCAGGTGGTGCCAGGACTCCCGGACCGTCACCCCGGGCACCGAGCGGACCGCGTCCAGCACCGCGACGAGCTCGGCGCGGGAGGCCGCCTCGGCCTGCCCGACGATGTCGTACCGGCCGAAGCCCGTCGCGAGGTAGCGGACGCCGTCCTGCGCGGCGACCGCCTCGGCGGTCTTGCGCAGCCCGCCGGTCACCACCAGCCCGAACCCGCCGAGCTCGGCGGCGCCGAGGGCCAGCGGGTCGGCCAGGCCGGTGACCTGGATGACGCCCGAGCGCATGAGCCGGACGACCCGGGCCCGGGTGGCGGCCTGCGAGAGCCCGATGACGTGCGCGAGGCGCGTGTAGGGGGCGCGGCCGTCGCGCTGCAGCTCGTGCAGGAGCCGCCAGTCGATGTCGTCCAGGCTGATCTCGCCGAGCTCGCGCACCACCGCGTGCTTGTCGCGCACGGTGGCCACCGACCGGAACACCTCGGCCGCGCGCACCCCGGGGATGGACCGGATGTGGTCCACCTCGGCGGCGAGTGCGGCGTCGTCGCGGGTGCGGACCTGCGCGACGATGTCGTGCGGCCCGGCGGTCAGCGCGGCGAAGCTGACGGCGGGACGCCCGGCGATGGCCGCGGCGGCCTCCCGCGCCGGGCCGTCCACGGCGACCGACACGTGCCCGATCGCCTCCGCGCCGACGACGGCGGCGTGCACGATGCCGACGACGCGGACGACGCGCGTCTCGAGAAGGTGCTGCACCCTTGCCCGCACGGCCGTGCGGGAAAGCCCGACCCGGTCGGCGAGCGCCTGGAACGTCGCCCTGCCATCCCGCTGGAGCTCGCGGACGAGCACGGCGTCGACCGCATCCAGCACGGCTTTCCTCCTCGACATCTGATGACCAGTTCTGCCAGCTGCAAGATCATTCCATTTCGGGACGGTATGACGTCAAATATTGATCTTGCCCGTGTTCGCCGTGCCCGGCGGCCGTCGATGCGTCTGTTCCGGGTTCGGGGCGGCGCCGTTTCCGACGCCCGGCGAAGCCCGCCGAG
>NZ_SMKM01000432.1 GCF_004348665.1 Actinomadura sp. GC306
GCGCTTGGCCGCACGGACCGCCCCCGGGGCCGCCGCCTCCGAGGTAGCGCGTCAGGGGCGGTGGAAGACGCCTATGCCGTTGGCGACGGCGCGTTGGGCGCCGGCGGACGGGGTGTTGCGGACGGTCACGGCGTCCTCGCCGAGGCTGCGTGCGACGAAGGTGGAGGAGCCGCCGCCGTCGAGGTTGACGGCGTCGTCCGCTCCGGCCTTGGCCAGCAGGTCGGCCAGCTCGGCGAGGGTCAGGCCGCCGCTCTCGGCGGACCGTCCGTCCGCCACGACGAGGTACATGCGGTGGCCGCCGCGACCGAACCCGGCGGCTGTGCGCGGGGCGGGGCCTCGCGGGTCCAGCCCTTTCAGCGGCTCGCCGTCCCGCAGGACGGGGACACCGCCCACGGCGAAGCGGAACCGGACGGGCCCGGTCAGGCGGTGAGTCACCGCCACGCGGTCGCCGGGCCGCAGCCGCCGTAGCGCGTCGGCGGCCTCCTCCCGGCCGACGAGCACGGTCGTGCCCAGCGGGATCGGGCCCGCGCCGACCTCGCCGCCCACCTTCGCCACCACGCCGCGCCGCACGGTCACCTCGACCGTGTTCGTGCTGCATGGGGCGTTCCGGGCGGTGTCCGTCCCGCACACCGCGCGCCGCCGCGACACGCTGCCCCAGTCGTGGGTGAACGCGCCCGCGCCGTCCACGGGCAGCGCGTACTGGTTGAGGCCGCGCAGGGGGAGTGTGACGCGTTTCGAGCGGATCGTCCCGGCCAGGCGGAGCCTTCCCAGGCGGCCGCGCCCGTCGGCGCCGATCCCGATGACGGCTTCGGAGGACGTTCCGGGCGGCAGTGCCGGGCCGAACCGCTGCCCGTCCGGCACCGCCCCCTTGAGCGGACGTCCCGCGTCCACCGCCGGACCGGACGACGACCCGGTCGCCACGACCCCCGGCCGGGCCTCGGTGATGTTGAAGAAGTCGCCGTTGACCCCGGCGAGCGCGCCCCGTGCGTCCGCCATGGCCGAGACCGTCCGCCGCGCGGCCACCTTCGGCGGGGCCAGCAGGCCGACGCGCACACCGGGGGCGCGTAGATCGACGTCCAGCAGGTCGCCGCGCACCGGGCCGCCGACGCCGGTCGTCGCGAACGTCCTGGCCACGACACCGGGCGCGAGCCGCTCGGACGACGTGAACCGCAGCGGCCCGACCGCGCGGGACGGCGCGAGCGCGAACTCCCGCGCGTCCGGCCGCTCACCCGACCCGGCGCCGTCCACGCCCGGCCACCGCTGCCCGTCCGCGCGCACCGGCCCCGCACCACCGGCCCCAACCGCGACGACCATCACCGCAGCCACGACCAGTCGCCTCACGCGCACTTCCCTTCACGGGGAAACGGAATGCAGTGCGGCAACCACCGGCCCACCGGCTTCGTTGACTTGCGGCGTGTTGTTGTTATGGCAGGCCGGATAACAACAACACGCCGCAAGTCAACGACTCGGCGACCCGGTCGCGGCACTGGTCGATCATGGCGCGCGGCGTGTGAAGTGCGGGCGATGCGGTCGCCAACACCCCCGAAAGATCCGGCCGTCGGCCGGTCCGGTTCACCCCGGGATGCGGGCCACACCGCAGAACGCGTCCACCTCGGGCGGCTCCTCGAACGGGGACGGCTCCGTGCCCCACCGCGACACGGTGACGACCCCGGGTTCCAGCAGCTCCATGCCGTCGAAGAAGCCGGCGATCCGCTCGGGGGAGCGCAGGTTGTAGGCGACGCCGCCCGCCTCGACGTAGCGGGCGATCGCGCGGGCGCGGGCGGTCTCGTCCGGCCCGTCCGAGCCCGGCGTGCCGACCACGTTCGTGCCGTCGTTGATCACCACGTGGCTGCCGGGGGCGAGCGGCGCCGTCAGCCGGGCCAGGACGCCCTCGGGGTCGTCCTCGTCGGTGAGGTGCCCGAGGATGCCGAGCAGCAGCAGCGCCACCGGCCGGTCGAAGTCCAGCGTCTCGGCGGCCCTGGCGAGGATCACGTCCGGCTGCCGGATGTCGGCGTCGATGTAGGAGGTGGCACCCTCTGGGGTGGACGTGAGCAGCGCCCGGGCGTGCGTCAAGACGAGCGGGTCGTTGTCGACGTACACGATCCGCGCGTCCGGTGCGATCCGCTGAGCGACCTCGTGGGTGTTGTCGACCGTCGGCAGCCCGGTGCCGACGTCGAGGAACTGCCGGACGCCGGCCTCGCCCGCCAGGTACCGGACGGCGCGGCCGAGGAAGGCCCGCGAGTGCCGGGCGATGTCCGCCTGACCTGGGAAGATGCTGAGGAACTCGTCGCCGACCTCGCGGTCGACGGGGTAGTTGTCCTTGCCGCCCAGCCAGTGGTTCCAGATGCGCGCGGAATGCGGGACGGACGAGTCGATCTCCGGTTGCCCGGCCATGGAACCTCCGATGCCGAGTGGGTCGCGGGTGCCGGTGATCATACTTTCTGGTGTGCTGACATTTGGTTGAATGCCGTGTTCTGGGGTCGATGTCCCTGGTGGCGGACGCATGCCGGGGCTAAAATCCCGATCCAGAATCTGATTCGGTTTGGTCGGAGGAGCATGGCGAAGATCATCCAGCACGGCACCTGGGACCTGGCGCCCGCCGACGACGGCCTGCACGACCCGGGCCCGGAACTGCTCTGGAACGAGTCGTACTACTTCGACTTCGCCACGCCGGACGGCTCCCTCGCCGGATACGTCCGCCTCGGCCTCTACCCCAACTGGGACCGCGCCTGGTACTGGGCGGCGCTGGTCGGCCCCGACCGCCCGCTGACGATCGTCGCCGACAACCACGCACCGCTCCCCGCCCCCGGCTCGGCCGACGTCCGAGCCGCGACCTACACGGCTACGCAGGAGATCACCGAGCCCTTCGGCCCCGCGCTGGTCACCCTCGACGGAACCGCGGCCGTCGTGGACGACCCCACCGCCGCCTACGGCGACCTCTCCACCGCCGAGACCACGAACCTCGCCTTCGACCTGCGATGGGACACCGTCAGCGGCGTCTACCCCTACAAGGACCTCCCGCGCTACGAGATCCCCTGCACCGTCTCCGGCACCGTCACGGTCGGCGGCGAGACCATCGCGATCGACGCCCACGGGGAACGCGACCACAGCTGGGGCGAGCGCGACTGGTGGAAAGTGTCCTGGCTGTGGACGTCCGGACGCCTCGACGACGGCACCTTCGTCCACGGCATGCAGGCCAACATCGGCTTCCCGCTCGCCTGGCCGTGCTTCACCGTCCCGCCCGGCGGCGAGATCGGCCACCACGACGGGTTCTCCGCCGAGACGTCCTTCGCCCCCTCCGGCC
>NZ_SMKM01000433.1 GCF_004348665.1 Actinomadura sp. GC306
CCTCCGCCCCGTCTCCGCTCCCGCCTCCGCCGCGACCGCCCGGCATGACCGCGATGGCTACAATCCCCGGGAGATGAGCACTGTAGACGCGCTGACCGACCAGGCCATGGTCGTGCTGCAGGACCGGCCCCTGGTGCCGCTGAGCGCCTGGCTGAACAAGGCCCTCGGCGACTGCGTCGCCGGCGGCCGCACCCTGCAGCTGGTCACCCCCCTGGACTCCCGGCTGTCGCTCCCCCTGCGCACCGCCGCGTCGGGCAACGACGTGCAGTGGGTCGTCCGGCACGGCGACGGCTACTACGAGGGCCTGACCGGACGGCCGCTGAAATGGGGCGGCGGGTCGTTCGTCCCCGTGCCCGAGGCCCGTGACTACGCGCCCGGGTTCACCACCCGGCCGAGCGTCCCCATCGGCGCGCAGCTCACCCTCGTCTACCGCACCAGGCACGGCGCCGAGGGCGACCTGGGCGGGCCCGTCGAGCGCCTCCTGCAGCTGCTCACCGGCAAGCCCCCCGGCGCGCTCGGACCGGCCGAGCCGCTGGAGCACCCGTGGCGCCGCGACCGGTTCACCGAGTACGCGCGGGGACGTTCGACCGCGCGGCTCTTCGTCGTCGGCGACGGCCCGCGGCCCGCCCAGGCGATCTGCGACTTCACCACGAGCACCGGGGGCGCCGTCGGGGAGGTCAGCACCGTCACCATCGGCTACATGCCGGAGGACCCGCCGCCCCTGCAGCACCTCCCGGCGCTCGTCGGCGCGCTGGCCGCCGACCAGCCGATCGCGTCGCTGTTCGTCCAGCTCACCCCGGGCCGCGCCGACCTCACCACCGAGCCCCGCTGGACGGGCGCGCCCGCCCCGGTCGCGCTGGCCGTCGCCGGGACGGTCACCGGGCCGAACGGCATCCCCGGGCAGCCGGTCGGCCCGCCGAACGCCCCGCTGACGTTCTTCCCCCTCGGAGACGGCCGCTCCCAGGACGGCTGGCAGCGGCACAGCCACCTCATGCAGCACCTCCAGCCGGCCTGACCCGGCGGCACCGCCGCCCGGTACGCGGGCGTTCCGCGAAAACCGGCGGATGATCTACACGTGGGGGATGATGTACGGTCCTGCCCATGGGACAGGCCGGTCAGCTCGACGCGCTTGAGCGGGCCGTCGAGGGGACACTCGCCCAAGGGTCGTTCGAGTACGACGGCGACGCGGCGGTCCTGCGGATCGAAGGCGCCCCCGTCCAGGCGACCACCTGGCTCCTGGCCTGCGGCACCGGCGGCATCGCGCTGCTGCTCGCCGGGGCCGTGCTGTCCCTCGCCGGGCTTCCCGACGAGGCGCGCTGGCTGCTGGCCCCCGGGGCCGGGCTGCTCGGCTGCACGCTCGGCTGCAGCCTGTTGGTCCGCTACACCCCGCTGGTCCGCCTCTGGGCGGACGTGGAGCTGCGGTTCACGGAGCGGGCTCTGGTGCACCGGCGCAAACGGGTGCCGTTCGGCGAGCTGCGGCCCGAGCACCTGGTGTGGAAGAACGGCTGGTTCTTCCGGCGCCTCTACGTCCGGCACCCGTCGCTGCGCAAGCAGCTCGCCGGGTTCTTCGGCAGCGAGGAGCGCCAGGCCGCCGAGTTCCAGAAGCGGCTCTGGGAACTGATCTCCGCGCCGGACCTCGCGGCCTGCGGCGGCCTCACCCCCGTGCAGCGCTGGATCATCGCGGCCGGCGCCCCCTACGGCGCGGTCAACGGCTTCCTCGTCGACCGCCTCGGCACCGCCCCCGGCGACTCCGCCGCGGCCGCCGACCGCCGCACCGCCCACGAACTCCTCCGGGACCCGTGGGGCGCCTACGACCTGGAGCAGCTCCTCGGCTCCGTCAACTGGCTCGTCCAGGACGGGCACCGCGCCGGGTTCGCCCGCGACTCCGCCCTCGCCGCCCGGCCGCCCGCCGCGCAGCAGGAGTACGGGGCGCTGCTGCGGGAGGTCGGCGACCTCATCGCCCGCGACGACCTCGAACCGCCGTTCGTCGAGCGGCTGATCGCACTGGTCCGCGTCCGGTACGGGGACGAGGGCGGCTCGTACGCGCGGCTCGTCCCGCGGCTGCTCCGCGACGAGCCCGGCGCGGACGTCAGTGAGGAGGGGGCCGAGCTCGCCCGGTTCCTCCACCAGCTGTTCAACGACCGCGACCACGCGGCCGGGGAGCTGCACCGCCTGCGGCTCCTCGCCGACCCGGCGCTGCGCGCGAACGTCGAACGCTTCCTCATCTGGGACTACGGGCGCGCCCTCATGCTCTACCGCTGGGGCCACATGGTCGGCTGGCTGACCGAGGAGTACTGCTGGGAGCGGATGCTGCCGCTGGCGGTCGACATCCAGCGCCGGTACGCGTCCTGGCGCGACATGGCCACCTGCTACCTGCAGGGGCGGCTGCTGTGGTCGGGCGGCGGCGGGAAGGCGCAGGCCGAGTACGAGCGGGTCGTCCAGAACCTGCTCACCGAGCCGCGCAGCCCATGGAACACCGTCCCGTGGGACCTGCCGCTCACCCGCGACTGGGCGTGACCGTCAGCCCCCGATGACGCCGCCGTGGTACGCGGCGCCGTCCTGCCCGGGAACCCCGACCGCCGGCCCGCCGCCCTGCTGGGCCGCCTTCCAGCTGCGCGCCGGCGCCTCGCTCGCCCCGTCCGGGTAGACGGTCCCGCCGGCCCAGTGCACGAGCGAGTCGGCGAACCTGCGCGCCACCCGCACCGCGTCGGGCAGGTCGGCCGCGGCGCGGATGTCCACCCACCAGATCGGGGCGGTGACGCGGTCGGCGAACTCGGCGCCGAGCAGCCGGCGGATCTCGCTGTGCGCCGACACCTGCACCGCGTCCTCGATCGAGACGAGCAGCCGGCCCTCCGCGTCGAACAGGAGGGTCGGCTCCGGTTCCCCGCCGCGCAGCTCCAGCGGCTCGCCCAGGGCGATCAGACCGTCCGCCACGGCGTGCACGTCCGGACGGCGGCGCACCAGCGCCACCAGGTCACTGCTCATCGGGTCACCCCAGCCTCGGACGGACCGGGCGGGCCGTCGCGGCGCTCGGCGACGGGTCGCCGGCTCGTGTCGGACACCTGCCTCCTTCTCCCCCGCAACCATATGAGACTTCCGCACGCGCCGCCGCCGTCCCCGGCACGTACATCCGAGTCATACCTACCATCCCCCAGCATTTCGCCAGCTTCTGCCCGCTACTCTGGTCTGATCTCATCAGGCACCCCGCTTGACCCGCACGGAGCGTTCCAATGAACTCCCCCCAATGGCC
>NZ_SMKM01000434.1 GCF_004348665.1 Actinomadura sp. GC306
CTGCCCCAGCACCCGGTTCATGCCCAGGCTGAGGACGACCGCGGCGTCCAGGACGACCTCCGCCTCGATCCCGCTGCTCACGAGGTTCCTCCGATCGTGCGCGCTTGGCGCCACTGGTGCAGCCTGACGCCCGCCCCCACGGCGTGGGCGGCGGGGCCCACGATGAGGAGGAGCAGCCAGAGCATGCTTGCGATGGACGTCAGCGCCCCCGCCAACAGCATGAGAATCAGCAGCGGGAGCGTGATGGCGAGCAGCAGGAACCCGCAGCCGCGCCGCCCGGTGCTCCGCGCCGCGCCCGTCATCGTCTGGGACGCCTTCGAGAGGCCGCGTCCGCTCGCCCCCAGGAAAGTGGAGAGCATCGCCCACGGCCCCTGCGGCAGGTAGTCCTTGCCCTGCGCGCGCGCCACGAACAGCTCGCTGCCGCAGTGCACCACCCACGCGAGCACAGAGAAGACGGCCAGGACGCCGAACGGGATGCCCGAGGACGACCGCTGCAGCCCGACCGAAGAGGTCCCGTCGCCGTCGCCGCCGCCGAACAGCGAGCCCACGACCCAGCTTCCGAGGAGCCAGAGGGCGAGGAAGGGCAGCGTCCACAGCGCGGCCCGCAGCATCGCCGGTCCGCGGCCGGCGAGCCGCTCCCGTTCCTTCTCCTCCCAGTGCGCGCGGAGCGCCTCGTCGCGCTGCCGCGCCGCCGCCTGCTCCCGCGCCCGCGCCTCGGTCTCCACGACGGCCTCGGGCGCGGCGAGCGTCACCGCGAGCAGCCGCAGCGGATCGTCGCCCGCGCCGTCCGCCAGCCACGTGAACCACGGGACCGGCTCGGTGATCGCCGCGCGGGCCCGCGCGGCGCCCTCGGCGATCAGCCGGTGGGTCTCCGCCGGACGCGCCGCCAGGGCGAGCAGCGTGAGCAGGACGGCGGGCGGGTCCTCGGCCCCGGCGTCGGGCAGCCGCCGCGCGAGGCCCGGCGGCACCCCGTCCTGGCTCCGCAGCCAGCGCGCGAGGTCGTTCCAGGCCGAGACATGGGCGCGCCACTGGTCGTCGATGCGGCCCAGGTCCTCGCCGGTGTCGAACCCCGCGAGGACGTGCAGCAGGTGCTGGTCCCAGAGCGCGCGCCCGATGAGGCACGCGGTGCGGTGGTCGGCATGGCTTCGGTCGTCGGCCAGGACGGCGAGGCCGGGCAGGTCGCCGGACGCCAGCCGCCGGCCGAGGAAGTGCGGGGGGAGCGCCGGGTCCAGCCAGCGGACCAGGTGCAGCAGTTTCACGTCCGGCGGCAGCGCCGTGGTGAGGTAGCCGTCGACGAGCCCGATGCGGCTGTCGTCCGGTATCCCGGCGAGCCATTCGCGCAGGCTCCGCCACGCCTCGCCCGTCTCGCCGCGTCCGAAGAAGTACCGCGCGGCGTGGTCCCACTCCTGGACGAGAGCACGGGCCAGCTCGTCGCGGCGGGTGTAGCGGTGCCCCTTGAACGGGAGGCCGTCGCCCGCCTCGGGCTCGGCGGTCTCCTCCGCGACGGGCGGGGAACCGCCGTCCAGCCACTCGGCGACCTGCTCGCCCGTCCACCTCTTCCGGGGGTCGCGGGCCAGCAGCCCCCGGCACAGCAGCCGCAGCCTCGGGTCGGGGACGTCGTCCGCGCTCACCGGACGCGTCGCCAGATGGTCGACGACGACGGTCTCGCTCAGCCCCTCGAACGGCGGCCGCCCGGTCGCCAGCTCCCGGACGATCATGCCGAGCGACCACCAGTCGCGGGCGGGCGACACCTGCCCGGACAGCGACTCCGGCGCCGCGTAGGCAAGCGTCCGCGACGACGACGCGAACACCACGCTCTGGTCGAGGACCTTGCTCAGCCCGAAGTCGGCGATCGCCAGCCGGACCGGGTCGGTGCCCAGCACCAGCACGTTCTCCGGCTTGAGGTCGCGATGCACGATGCCCGCGCGGTGCAGGGCCGTCAGCCCGGCCGCGAGCTGCGCCGCGAACTCGCCCGCCGTCTCCGCCGGGAGCGGGCCGCCGCCCATCAGGCCGCGGAGGTTGCCGTCCGGCGCGTACGCGGTGATCTCGTAGTCGCGGCCGTCGGCGTCCCCGGTCTCCAGAATGCGCAGGACGTGCGGGGAGTCCAGGGCGGGCAGCTTCGCCCAGACCTCCCGGTCCGCGCGGTACCCGCGGCGGAAGATCTTGGCGACGTACTCGGCGCCGTGCGCGTCCTGGACGAGCAGCAGGTCGGACTCGGCACCCTGGACGGGCAGCTCCGCCACCGCCCGGTACCGCTCGCCGAGCACCGCGGGAAGCCGCATCAGCGGGTCGCCGGCCGCCGCCCCCTCCCGCCGCGTCTCCGCGGCGGCCCGCGGCCCGGGGACCCGGTCGTCGCGGCGCGTCGCGTCCGGCCGCCGGTCGCGCCGCGTGTCCCGGGGTGGGGGACCGGCCCCGTCGAACTCGCCCACCGGCTGCTCCGCCTAGTCCTTGTCCTTGATGGCCCGCAGATACTCGCTGACCTTGAACTGATTGATCACGAACTCCAGGAAGACCCTGGTCATGAGCACCTGGAAGATCCAGATGAGCGGAGCCGCGACGAGGAGCACGAGGCCCACCACGGCCGGGCCCTCCTGGAGGTACGCCAGCGCGTACCAGCCGATCAGCAGCGCGAGCAGGGTGATCGGAACCAGCGCGAGCGCGTAGATGATCTTGACCAGCTTGGGGGTGACCATATGGTCGAAGTTCATGTCGAACAACGTCGCGGCGATGCCCTTGCCGCCCGGGGTCTGCGGCGGAGGCGCCCAACCGTGCCGCTCCTGCCCCCCGTGACCCTGGTCTTGCGTGCCGTACCCCTGGTTCGGCGGCGCGTGCGCGGGGTCGGGCGGCCGGGGACCGGGGACCGCGCCGGGCTGCTGCGGCTGCTGGGGCGGCGGACCGTACGGGCCTCCCGGCGGTCCGGCCGCCGGCGGGCGCGAGTGGTGACCGGGGTCCGAAGGATTCGTCATCGCCGTCGTCTCCAGTTAGGGGCGCCTACAGGAAGACTCTAGAGCCTGCGCCCGGCGACCGCCCCACCTGGAACATCGAATAGTCCACTGAGGTTTTGTCAGCGACTTTCAGCTGATCCGGCGGTGCTCGAAGAGCGTGAGGACATGCGCGGAGCGGACGAGGTCGCCAATTCTGCCGGGGCTCAGCGTGGTGTGCTTGAGTGCGGTCCAGCGTT
>NZ_SMKM01000435.1 GCF_004348665.1 Actinomadura sp. GC306
CCCCCGGGCCGTCCCGTCCCCCGGCCTCCTACCAGCCAGCTTGCCGCACGAGGCGGATCTCCGCAGTCGGAAGCGGCGACGCCGTCGGCCCCCTCCGGCGGCCGCTCCGGGCGGCGGCGCCCGAAAATTTCCGAAAACTTCTACCGAGTAGCATTTTCTTCCCCCGCTGGAATCCCCCGCCCCGGAGCCGTCGGACCCGAGCCGCAGTACCGATCAGTATGCGTGCCCTTTCCGGGCGCGGACCGATCACGGAGAACTCACCGGCGACTACGCAACGAGACATTCCCCCCGCCGCGCGGCCGCCTTGCTTGGGACCCGCGCAGCCCGATGCGAGAATCTCAGCAAGCCGGGCATCGGACGCTTCGACGGCGACCGCGCGAGCCCCGGAACTCTCCGCCGACGGCCCAGAGGGGGCGAGCTGGAGAATGGCACCGGAACCGCGCGTGCTCAAGGACAGCTTCACCCGGCTGGACGCCGACCCCGCGGGCGCCACCGCCTACTTCTACGGCCGCCTCTTCGCATGCGAGCCGCAGCTGCGCGCCCTCTTCCCACCCGCGATGGGCGCCCAGCACGACCGGTTCTTCCAGGCGCTCACCCGGATCGTCTGGAGCCAGGACAACCCCGCCGACCTCGCCCGCCACCTCGGCCGGCTCGGCCGCGACCACCGCCGGTACGGCGTCCTGCGCGAGCACTACACCGCCGTCGAGACCGCGCTGCTGGCGACGCTGCGCCTCTTCGCCGCGGAGGTGTGGACGCCCGAGGCCGAGGCCGCCTGGGCCGCCGCCTACCGGGCCGCCGCCGCGGCCATGATCGCCGCCGCCGAGCGGGACGCGGCCGCGCACCCGCCCTGGTGGGTCGCCGCGGTCACCGGCCACGACCGCCGCGCCCACGACCTCGCCGTGCTCACGCTGCGGCCCGGGCGGCCCCTGCCGTTCCTGCCCGGCCAGCACGTCAGCGTGCAGACCGCCCGCTGGCCCCGCATCTGGCGGCCCTACTCGATCGCCAACGCGCCCCGGCCCGACGGGACACTGACCCTGCACGTCCGCGCCCGGCCGGCCGGCTGGGTCAGCGGCGCCCTGGTCCGGCACTGCGCCCCTGGCGACACCGTCCTGCTCGGCCCGGCCACGGGCACCATGACCCTCGCGCCCGGCTCCACGCGCGGGCTCCTCCTCGTCGGCGCCGGCACCGGCCTCGCCCCGATGAAGGCGCTCGCCGAGCAGGCCGCCGCGTCCGGCCGCGACGTCCACCTGGTCGTCGGGGCCCGCACCGGGGACGGCCTGTACGACCTCCCCGCGCTGCGGAAGCTGGAGGCGGACTGCGCGCGGCTCCGGGTGACCCCCGTCCTGTCCGGGGCGCCGGCGCCGCCCGGCGGGCTGCGCGGCCGGATACCCGGCGTCCTGCCCGGCCTCCTGGACGGCGTTCCCGGCTGGCGGGACCACGACGCCTACGTGGCCGGCCCGGTCCCGCTCGTCCGCCGGACCGTCACCGCGCTGCAGCGGCACGGGCTGTCCCTCACCCGCATCCACCACGACCTCCTCGCCGCGGAGAACTGACGGGTCACCACCCGGCGCGCTCCCGCAGGAACGCCGTCGTCGCCTCGTCCGCCGGGTAGAACGACTCGATCGCGAGCTCCGCCACCGTGATGTCGACCGGCGTCCCGAACGTCGCGATCGTGCTGAAGAACGACAGCTCCCGGTCGGCCACCCGCATCCGCAGCGGGACGAACACCTCGTGGTCCCCCGGCGGCGCGATCGCCTCCCCCACGTCCCCCGGGAAGCTCCGCAGCTCCCGGTGCAGCTGGGCGAGCGACGCGTCCGCGGTCAGCGCCACGTGCCGCCGCACCCGGTCGATCATGTGGGCGCGCCACTCGGCCAGGTTCAGGATGTTCCGCGCCATCCCGGCGGGATGCATGCTGAGCCGCAGCACGTTCAGCGGCGGCTCCAGCAGCTCCGGCGGCGCCCCCTCCATGAAGAACCCGGCCGCGCCGTTCGCGTCGACCAGGTTCCAGTAGCGGTCGACGACGACCGCCGGGTACGGCTCGTGCCCCGCCAGCACCTGCCGCAGCGCCGCCCGCACCGAGTCCATCCTCGGCTCCTCCATCGGCGTCTCGCCGAACACGGGCGCGTACCCCGCCGCCACCAGCAGCAGGTTCCGGTCGCGCAGCGGCACGTCCAGGTGCTCGGCCAGCCGCAGCACCATCTCCCGGCTCGGCGCCGACCGCCCCGTCTCCACGAAGCTCAGGTGCCGGGTCGACACGCCCGCCTCCGACGCCAGCTCCAGCTGGCTGAGCCTCCGCCGCTGCCGCCACGCGCGCAGCCGCTCCCCGATCGGTCTCACATCGCTCAGCGCCGTCGTCACCGCACCGACGCTACCGGCGCGATGTCATGCCGGCGATTACGTCCCGGGTAATGAAGGCCGACGCCTTTACGTTGTAGATTTCTTGAGGTGGTCGCCGAAGAAGGCGAAGATCCGGTTCCAGCCGTCCGGCGCGTTCTCCCGGCCCCGCCCCATCCCGAACGCGATCTTCGCCACCGGCCCGAGCGGCCCGGGCAGTGCGCTCTCGGTCAGGAAGCCGTGCCCGGTCGCGGGGTACTCCTTCACGTCGTGCGGCACGCCCGCCGCGGTCAGCGCCCGCTCCAGCTTCCCCGCGGCCCCGCGCAGCGAGGGGTCGGCGGCGCCGTACCCGGCGACGACGGGGCACGCGCCGCGCAGCGCCTCCTCCGGCCGGCGCGGCAGCATGCCGTAGTTGACCGCGGCCGCCTGGAAGTCGTACTTCGCCACCGCGACCAGCGCGAACCCGCCGCCCATGCAGAACCCGCAGACGCCGACGCGGCCGGTGCAGTCGTCCCGCCCCGCCAGCCACGCCCGCGCCGCCTCGATGTGCTCGTAGGCGGCACCGCGCCCCGCCCGCATCTCCCGCATCGCCTTGGCGACGCACCTCAGCCACGGCGCGCCGTTGTAGAGATCGGGCAGGACGGCGAGGTAACCGTTGGCGGCGAACCGGTCGGCCTGCGCCCGCATGTCCGCGGTGGCCCCCAGCGCCTCGAAGACGACCACAACCCCAGGCCAGGGCCCCGCCCCTTCCGGAACGGCAAGATACCCCGGCAACTCCCCCGCACCCACGGGAATCACAACATCACCCATACCACCCAACACTCCCCC
>NZ_SMKM01000436.1 GCF_004348665.1 Actinomadura sp. GC306
CCCTCCCGCCCGAGCGGGTCGACGAGGTCGCCATCGTCGCCACCACCCAGACCGGCGACCAGGGCCTGACCATCGGCCGGTCCGCCGCCGTGCTGGCCGGGCTGCCGAAGAGCGTCCCCGGCTACGCCATCGACCGCATGTGCGCGGGGGCGATGACCGCCGTCACCACGTCCGGGGCCGGGATCTCGTTCGGCTCCTACGACGTCGTCATCGCGGGCGGCGTCGAGCACATGGGGCGGCACCCGATGGGCGAGGGCGTCGACCCGAACCCGCGGTTCCTCGCCGACCGGCTCGTCGACCCGTCCGCCCTGGTCATGGGCTCGACGGCGGAGAACCTGCACGACCGGTTCCCGGGCATCACCAAGGACCGCGCGGACGCCTACGCCGTCCGCAGCCAGCAGAAGGTCGCCGCCGCCTACGCAGCCGGGAAGATCCAGCCGGACCTCGCGGCGACCGCGATCCGCTCCGCCGAGAAGGGCTGGGGCCTCGCGACCGAGGACGAGCCGCCGCGTCCCGGCACCACGCTGGAGAGCCTGGCCGCGCTGAAGACCCCCTTCCGCGTCCGCGGCAACGTGACCGCGGGCAACGCGGCGGGCCTCAACGACGGCGCGACCGCCTGCCTGCTGGCCGCCGAGGACGTCGCCGGCGAGATCGGCCTCACCCCGCGGATGCGGCTGGTCGACTTCGCGTTCGCCGGGGTCGAGCCGGAGGTCATGGGCGTCGGGCCCGTCCCCGCCACCGAGAAGCTCCTCGCCCGCAACGCGCTGACCATGGACGACATCGGCCTCATCGAGATCAACGAGGCGTTCGCCGTGCAGGTGCTGGCGTTCCTGGAGCACTTCAAGATCGCCGATGACGACGCGCGGGTGAACCCGTGGGGCGGCGCGATCGCCCTCGGCCACCCGCTCGCCTCGTCCGGCGTCCGGCTGATGAACCAGCTCTCGCGCCTGTTCGAGGAGCGCGCGGACGTCCGGTACGGACTGACCACGATGTGCGTGGGCATGGGCATGGGCGGAACCGTCCTCTGGGAGAACGTGAACTGGGAGGGCTCGGCATGAGCGAACTCGCCGCACTCTTCGCTGACGAGGTCGTCACGCGTGCCCGCGTCCGGGACGTGACCCTCCCGTTCGGTGCGGGCACCCTCGCCCTCATCACGCTGGACAACGGCCACGACCACACCAAGCCCAGCACGTTCGGGCCCAACGGCCTCGCCGAGCTGGACGCAGCGCTCGACGCGGTCGCCGCGCGCGACGACATCGCGGCCGTCGGCGTCACCGGAAAGCCGTTCATCTTCGCCGTCGGCGCCGACCTCAACGGCGTCCCGCTCATCCGGACGCGGGAGGACGCGCACGCGATCGCCAGGCTGGGCCACGACGTGTTCCGGCGGCTCGGCGAGCTGGACGTCCCGTCGTTCGCCTACTACAACGGCGCGGCGATGGGCGGCGGCGTCGAGATCGGCCTGCACTGCACCTACCGGACGATCTCGTCGGGCGTCCCGGCGTTCGCGCTGCCGGAGACCTTCCTCGGCCTCGTGCCCGGCTGGGGCGGCACGTACCTGCTGCCGAACCTGATCGGCGCGGAGAAGGCGATCAAGGTCGTCATCGACAACCCGCTCGCGCAGAACCGCACGCTGAAGGGCCCGCAGGCGTACGAGCTGGGCATCGCCGACGCCATCTTCGACTCGGCGGACTTCCTGGAGGAGTCGCTGGCCTGGACGGCCCGCGTCCTGAACGGCGACATCGTCATCCGCCGGCCCGAGGTCGACCGGGGCAAGGCGTGGGACGACGCCGTCGCGGCGGCCCGCTGGAACGTGGACGGAAAGCTGCACGGCGCCGCCCCGTCCTACACCCGCGCGCTCGACCTGATCGCCGCGGCCAAGGACCGCGACCGCGACGCGGGCTTCGCCGCCGAGGACGAGGCCCTGGCCGACCTCATCATGGGCGACGAGCTGCGCGCCGGCCTGTACGCGTTCGACCTCACCCAGAAGCGCGCGAAGCAGCCCGCCGGGGCGCCCGACCAGGCGCTGGCCCGCCCGGTCACCAAGGTCGGCGTCGTCGGCGCCGGGCTGATGGCCTCGCAGCTCGCGCTGCTGTTCGCGCGGCGCCTGGAGGTGCCGGTCGTGCTGACCGACCTCGACCGGGAGCGCCTCGACAAGGGCGTCGGCCACGCGCACGGCGAGATCGACAAGCTGCTCGGCAAGGGCCGCGTCTCCCCCGACAAGGCGAACCGCCTCAAGTCGCTCATCACCGGCTCGCTCGGCAAGGAGGCGTTCGCCGACGCCGACTTCGTCATCGAGGCCGTCTTCGAGGAGATGTCGGTCAAGAAGAAGGTGTTCGCCGAGGTCGAGGAGCACGTCTCCGCCGAGTGCGTCCTCGCGACCAACACCTCGTCGCTGTCGGTGAGCGAGATGGCGGCCGGGCTGCGGCACCCCGAGCGGGTGGTCGGCTTCCACTTCTTCAACCCGGTCGCGGTGCTGCCGCTGCTGGAGATCGTGAAGGGCGAGCGGACCGGCGACGCGGCCCTCGCCACCGCGTTCGCGACCGGCAGGCAGCTGAAGAAGTCGTGCGTGCTGGTCAAGGACGCGCCGGCGTTCGTCGTCAACCGCGTGCTGCTGCGGCTGCTCGCCGAGATCGTCCGGACGGTGGACGAGGGCACCCCGATCGAGGTCGCCGAGCGCTCCGTCGCGCCGCTGGGCCTGCCGATGCCGCCGTTCGTGCTGATGGGCCTCGTCGGGCCGGCGATCGCGCTGCACGTGAACGAGACCCTGCACGAAGCGTTCCCGGACCGGTTCCCGCTGTCGGACAACCTGGCGAAGATGGTCGCGGCCGGCAAGACCGGCGTGTACCTGCCCGACTTCTCCCTCGACCCGGAGGTCGTGGAGATCTTCGGCGGCGGGACGGACCCGTCCACCGAGGAGCAGGTGCTCGGCCGGGCGCTCGCCGCGCTCGCCGACGAGATCCGCCTCATGCTGGACGAGGGCGTCGTCGCCGCCCCGCAGGACATCGACCTGTGCATGATCCTCGGCGCCGGCTGGCCGTTCCACCTCGGCGGCGTCACGCCCTACCTCGACCGGTCGGGCGTCGCCGAGCGGGTCACCGGCCGCCGCTTCCTGGAGCCGGGAGTGGCGTCCCTGCCCACCTGACCCGCCGGCCCACCTG
>NZ_SMKM01000437.1 GCF_004348665.1 Actinomadura sp. GC306
GGGGAGAAGGGTGTGGGAGACTCTCCCGGATGATCTCGGAGTAGGGCGATTTGGGCCTAGACAAAATTCGTGTTAATGCCTAGCTTTAACACCGACGCCGTTGCTCTCGCCGAGGCGCCCGAGTTGTGCTGTGCACGTCAAGGTGCCGGTTGGGTGATAGTGAGCTAACCGGGTCTGACCTGGGGAAATGCCCCCTGCTCCGGGATAAGGGTCAAATTCCGGGCGTATCTTTCATTGCATTTTGGCGACATCCGCTTCAAGGGCCCTGCGGCCTTAACATTCGACCTACGCCTGCGTAGACTCCCGGAACCCGCGCTGCCGTGCGAGGCGTTCGAAATCATGACTCGCGGGGTACGCGGTAAAGATCGTCTTTATGGCGATCGTGATCGCTACACCCCTTGTCGAGGAGGACGGATGTCTGGGCTTTCCCTGTCAAGCCCGGTCAGCGCAGACGTGGATCTCGGCGGCGGCGACCTCTCATTGGTCGTCGTCGTAGCCGTGATCGCACTGTTGGCACTGGCCGTCGCCGCGGGTCTCGTACGCGATGTCCTGGCCGCTGGCCAGGGCACCGACAAGATGCAGGAGATCTCGCGGGCCGTTCAGGTCGGAGCGAGCGCCTACCTGAAACGCCAGTTCCGCACGGTCGCGGTCTTCGTGGTCCTGATCCCGCTCGTCCTGCTCCTGCTTCCCGCCGAGTCCACCGGGGAACGCATCGGACGGTCGGTCTTCTTCGTCATCGGCGCGCTGTTCTCGGCCGTCACCGGGTTCGTCGGCATGTGGCTGGCGGTCCGGGGCAACGTCCGGGTCGCCGCGGCCGCCCGCGAGGCGAACGGTGAGAAGACGGCGATGCGGATCGCGTTCCGCACCGGCGGTGTCGCCGGCATGTTCACCGTCGGGCTCGGCCTGTTCGGCGCCGCGATCGTCGTCCTGGCGTACAAGGGCGATGCGCCGAAGGTGCTGGAGGGCTTCGGGTTCGGTGCCGCGCTGCTCGCCATGTTCATGCGGGTCGGCGGCGGGATCTTCACCAAGGCCGCCGACGTCGGCGCCGACCTGGTCGGCAAGGTCGAGCAGGGCATCCCCGAGGACGACCCCCGCAACGCGGCGACGATCGCCGACAACGTGGGCGACAACGTCGGCGACTGCGCCGGCATGGCCGCCGACCTGTTCGAGTCGTACGCGGTCATGCTCGTCGCGGCGCTCATCCTCGGTACCGCCGCGTTCGGCACCGAGGGCCTGGTGTTCCCGCTGATCGTGCCGATGATCGGTGTGATCACCGCGGTGATCGGCATCTTCGCGGTGACGCCGCGGGCCGGCGACCGGTCCGGCATGACGGCGATCAACCGGGGCTTCTTCATCTCGGCGGCGATCTCGGCGATCCTCGTCGCGATCGCCGCGTTCGTGTACCTGCCCGCGTCGTTCGCTGACCTGAACGGCGTCACCGACCCCGCCATCCAGGCGCTGGACGCCGACCCGCGCTGGGTGGCGCTCGGCGCGGTCCTCATCGGCATCGTGCTCGCCAGCGCGATCCAGCTGCTCACCGGCTACTTCACCGAGACGAACCGCAAGCCCGTCCAGGAGGTCACCGGAAGCGCCCGGACGGGCCCGGCGACCGTCATCCTGTCCGGCATCTCGCTCGGCCTGGAGTCGGCGGTCTACACGGCCCTCGTCATCTGCGGCGCGGTGTACGGGGCGTTCCTGCTCGGCTTCGGCAACACCACCGTCGCGCTGTTCGCGGTGGCGATGGCCGGTACCGGCCTCCTGACGACCGTCGGCGTGATCGTCTCGATGGACACGTTCGGGCCCGTCTCCGACAACGCCCAGGGCATCGCCGAGATGTCCGGGGACGTGCAGGGCGAGGGCGCGGCCATCCTGGAGCGGCTGGACGCGGTCGGCAACACCACCAAGGCCATCACCAAGGGCATCGCGATCGCGACGGCGGTGCTCGCCGCGACCGCGCTGTTCGGCTCGTTCCGGACGACGGTGATCTCGGCGCTGAACGACGCGTCCGACGAGGCCAAGGACGCGCTCGGCGGGTTCAGCCAGTTCAACCTGTCGATCGACAACCCGAACGTCCTGATCGGACTGATCATCGGTGCGGCCGTGGTGTTCATGTTCTCCGGCCTCGCCATCATGGCGGTCGGCCGCGCGGCCGGACGGGTCGTGGTCGAGGTGCGCGAGCAGTTCCGCACCAAGCCCGGGATCATGGACTACACCGAGAAGCCCGACTACGACCGGGTCGTGGACATCTGCACCCGGGACGCGCAGCGCGAGCTCGCCACCCCCGGACTGCTGGCGATCATGACGCCGATCGCGGTCGGCTTCGCGCTCGGGTACGCGCCGCTCGGCGCCTACCTGGGCGGTGCGATCGCGGCGGGCGTGCTGATGGCGGTGTTCCTCGCCAACTCCGGCGGCGCCTGGGACAACGCCAAGAAGCTCGTCGAGGAGGGCCAGCTCGGCGGCAAGGGCGGCGACGCGCACGAGGCCACGATCATCGGTGACACGGTCGGTGACCCGTTCAAGGACACCGCCGGTCCTGCGATCAACCCGCTGATCAAGGTGATGAACCTGGTCGCGCTGCTGATCGCGCCCGCGGTCGTGACGTACGCGGGCAACACCCTGCTGCGCGTCGTGGTGACCGTGCTGTCCGTCGGGATCGTGGTGGCCGCCATCGTGATCTCGAAGCGGCGCGCCGACCCGATCGCCGACCCGGCCATCGAGGGCGGCGCCCCCGGCCCGGCCGCCACGGAGGGCGGCACGGCCGACGCCGTCGAGGGCGGTACCCCGGAGGAGGCGGCGGTCGGCGCCGACTCCGCCAAGGACGAGTCGTCCAGCAAGAAGAACTGACCGGTTAGCACGCGAGGGACCGGCGATGAGTCGCCGGTCCCTCCGCATGTCGGGGTTCGTGCATGGAACACCTGTAATCGGTCATACGCTGTACGGGCCGGTCAGGCGAAACGAACTCGGGAGGCGTTGTGGCGAGCGGCGACGGTAAGTCGACGATGTCGGGTGCCAAGGGCTTCGCCCTCGTGATCGGCGGCATGCTAGGCGTCATCCTCCTGCTGTGGGCCCTAGCGGCTCTAGTCGCGCCGTAAGCCCCCCGCGACCGTGGCCCCCACCGGCAC
>NZ_SMKM01000438.1 GCF_004348665.1 Actinomadura sp. GC306
ACCTCTTCTACCGGGGCTCCACGTCCCGTTTCCGGCCGGTCCCGTCTGTCCGCGAGTCTTCCCGAACATGCTCGATCATGTCCGAGAAGTAGCCACTGTCCGGATCATTCTTGCTGGCAAAACCTCAGTACATCGGTGCTTCTTGCTTTGCGAGGGCGGAAACGGCGAGCAGCATTGTATTGATCACCTCTCGGGAAGACGTGTCTTCGGCCGTTCCATCCTCAGCAACCGAGCGATCACGGGACGGAAAAGCAGCAGCACGACCGCCCGCCTGAGGCTTCGGCACGCCTTCAGGGCGAACGTGCACACCCGTTTACGTAAACGAACGGAACGTTCGAGCGGAACGACCTTCAATGACACGTTCGGAGACCACGTGATAACACAGAGTCGACAACGCTGATCCCCCGGTCAGCGCCCCCGCCTGAGCACGGAGGTCTCCGGTGACCAGCCCGTTCGTCCGCCGGCGCCGCCTCGCCGCCGAACTGCGCACCCTCCGCGAGCAGAACGGGATGACGGCCGACGAACTGACCCGCCGCATCTACCGCTCCCGCATGACGGTGTCCAAGCTGGAGAACGCCCGCTGCCGCCCCGACGTCCGCGACATCGTGAAGATCCTGAAGGTCCTCGGGGTCACCGGCGAGAAGTTCGACGCCATCTTCAAGATCGCCTGCGACGCCGCCGACCGCGGCTGGTGGGACTCCTACGGCGACGCCATGGGCCCCCGCCAACGCATGTACGCCGATCTGGAGTCCGGTGCCGCGACCATCCGCGAGTACAACCAGTTCACCATCCCCGGAGTCCTCCAGACACCCGGCTTCATCGAGTTCATAATCGAGATGGCCGAGGCGGAGGGAGAGCGCAGTTTCGTCGCCGACCGCCTCATCGAGGCTCGGCTCCGGCGTCAGGCACATGTACTCGGCGGGGGAGGTCCGCGCTACGAGGTCATCCTGGACGAAGTCGTCGTGCGCCGCCAGACGGCTCCGCCGCAGATAATGCTCGCCCAGCTCCGCTCGTTGATCGAAACTGCTACCCGCAACCCGTACGTCACGGTACTCGTGCTGCCCGTCGCGGCTGATTTCACGGGACGCCTGCTGCCCAAGTCGGCATTCTTCCTCTTCGACTTCAAGGATTCAGTCGATCCTCCTATCGCAGTGGTTGACACGGTTAACACGGACATCGTGCACACCGAACGAGAGGAGGTGATGCGGTATAACCAACGGTACGAGCATCTCCGGCAGGCGGCGCTCTCAGGTACGGCAAGCCTCAGCCTGCTGGAAGACGTGGCCGGCGACGTTGAGAAAAGGATCGATCCCTTCCCATGACCCCCAAGTACGGCACCTGGCGCAAATCCCGGCTCAGCGAAGCCAACGGCGCCTGCCTTGAAGCCGCCCTTTCTGACCACGGAACCATCGGCGTCCGGGACAGCAAGCTGGGCGACTCAAGTCCCATCTTGGATCTCTCACCCCGCGAGTGGTTCGCTTTCACCCAGGCCGTCCGCTCCATTAAGCACTAGCTAGCGGACCTGGCAGGATCGTAGGAATGACGACCCACTACGAACACTGGCGCAAGTCCAACCACAGCGCTCCCGACGGCGAATGCGTCGAGGTCAGTCGCTCCCTCCCGACGACCACTCACTACGGCAGTTGGCGCAAGTCGAGCCGTAGCGTTCCGGATTCCGACTGTGTAGAGGTTGGCCGGTCCCTCAAGCGCACCATCGGCGTGCGCGACTCCAAGCAAGGCGACACCGGCCCCGTCCTCGACTTCACCCCCCACGAATGGGCCACCTTCATGCGAACCCTCCGCTCCAGCACCCCGCAGACGTGATGCCCTACCTCAACTGGCGCAAGTCGAGCTACAGCGAAGCCGACGGCAACTGCCTTGAGGTAGCGCACTGCACCAGCGGAAAAATCAGCGTCCGGGACAGCAAGCTGGGCGACTCAAGTCCCATCTTGGACTTTTCACCCCGCGAGTGGTTCGCTTTCAGCCAGGCCGTCCGATCCCGCACTCTGCACAGGTGATGCACTTCGCCTGCGAGGAGGCCGTGTGGCCGGGGAAGTGACCGTTCCGCTGCTGCCTTGCGGGTCGGTCGATGAGATCGTCGAGTTCTACCGGGTCCTCGGTTTCGAGCGGACCTACCGCCAGCTCCGTCCCAACCCGTACGTCGTGGTTGAGCGTGAGGACATCGTCCTGCACTTCTTCGGCATGGACGGCTTCGACCCGGCGGACTCCTACGGCTCGTGCCTGGTGCTCGTGCCCGACACCGGCGCGCTATTCCATTCCTTCGCCGCGGGGATGCGCGACGCGTACGGCAAGCTGCTGGTGTCAGGCGTCCCGCGGATGACCCGTCCCCGTAAACGGAAGAACACCGGCGACTTTTCCGGGTTCAGCGTCGTCGACCCCGGCGGCAACTGGATCCGGTTCTTTGCCTCTCCCGGCAGGACCGCCCCCGAACCTGCTGGGCCCGCGCGGAGCGGGCTCGCCCGGTCGATGGAGAACGCGGTCGTCCTCGGCGAGTCCAAGGGCGACGACCGGCAGGCGGCCCGGGTCCTCGACACCGCCCTCAGGCGCGAGGAGGGCACGGGCTCCGCCGCCGAACTGGTCGAGGCGCTGGTCTACCGGGCCGAGCTGGCGATCCGGCTGGACGACCCGGAGCGTGCGGGCGCGCTGCTGGAGAGGGTCCGGGACACCCCGCTCGAAGACGCCGACCGCAAGGCGATCACCGACACCCTGGCGGATGCCCGGGACCTAGAGGAGGCTCTGCGCGCAGCGGCCCAGTGATCCGCGGCATCCGCTCTTGATCGGGTGGGGACGGACGGGGATCTCGGGGTTGTGGGTGCAGGCGGGTGGGCGGCCCGCGCGCAAGGTCGGAACGGGGGGCGATGGCCGGGCCCCTGCTTCATCGGCGGTGGTCATGGGCGCTGGCGGCGGCCGGGGGCGGGCGGCAATACCCGGCGAGCGGCAATACCCGGCGAGCGGCAATACCCGGCGGGCGGCAATGCCCGGCGAAAGCCATCAGGTGCCACGAGCACCACGTCGACCGCGGGGTTTACAGATCATGGTCCGCCGACCGACCGGGGCCCTATCGGGGTGGCTTGATGTCTGTGGGGGTTATGG
>NZ_SMKM01000439.1 GCF_004348665.1 Actinomadura sp. GC306
GCTCTACGCTTCCGCGCATGGCTAAGGCTAAGACCGCGAAGGCGAGCTACCGGTGCGCCGAATGCGGGTGGCAGACGTCCAAATGGGTCGGGCGCTGCGGGGAGTGCCAGACGTGGGGGACGGTCGCCGAGGCCGCGTCCGCCACTCCGGCGCGGGTCGTGGCGGCCGGCCCGGTCAGCGCGCCGGCCCGCCCGATCGGGCAGGTGGACGTGCGGTCGGCCCAGTCCAAGCCCACCGGCCTGGACGAACTCGACCGGGTGCTCGGCGGCGGCATCGTGCCCGGCGCCGTCCTGCTGCTGGCCGGCGAGCCGGGCATCGGCAAGTCGACGCTGCTGCTGGAGGTCGCCGCGCTCGCCTCGACGCAGTCTCAGGACGCGCCGGGTGAGCCGAAGAACGTCCTGTACGTGACGGGCGAGGAGTCGGCCGAGCAGGTGCGGCTGCGCGCCGACCGGGTGGGGGCCATCACCGACGGCCTGTACCTGGCGGCGGAGTCGGAACTGTCCGCCATCCTCGGGCACATCGACGCGGTGGAGCCGAAGCTGCTCGTCGTCGACTCCATCCAGACGATCGGCACGGCCGAGGCGGACGGCGCGCCCGGCGGCGTCACCCAGGTCCGGGAGGTCGCCGCCAACCTCATCCGGGTGGCGAAGGAGCGCGGCATCACCGTCGTCCTCGTCGGCCACGTCACCAAGGAGGGCGCCATCGCCGGGCCGCGTCTCCTGGAGCACCTCGTCGACGTCGTCCTGTACTTCGAGGGCGACCGGCACTCGCGGCTGCGCATGATCCGCGCCGTGAAGAACCGCTACGGACCGACCGACGAGCTGGGCTGCTTCGACCTGTCCGAGGTCGGCATCGTCGGGCTGCCCGACCCGAGCGGGCTGTTCCTCACCCGGCGGGACGAAGCCGTCCCCGGCACCTGCGTGACCGTCACGCTGGAGGGACGCCGCCCCCTCGTCGCCGAGGTGCAGTCGCTCGTCGCGAAGTCGCACCTGCCGGCGCCGCGGCGCGCCACGTCCGGGCTGGACACCTCGCGGGTCGCGATGGTCCTCGCCGTCCTCGCGCAGCGGTGCAAGATCTCCATGCACGAGCAGGACGTCTACGTCTCGACCGTGGGCGGCGTGCGGCTCACCGAGACGTCCGTCGACCTCGCCCTCGCGCTGGCCGTCGCGGGCGCGTCGGTCGAGCAGGCCCTGTCCACCAGCCTGATCGCGCTCGGGGAGGTGGGCCTCGCCGGGGAGGTCCGCGTCGTCCCCGGCGTGCAGCGGCGGCTCGCCGAGGCGGCCCGGCTCGGGTTCAAGCACGCCGTCGTCCCGCGCGGCTCCCTCGAACTCGCCGACGGATCGCCGCTGAAACGCGCCGACCCGCAGCTCACCAGCTACGAGGGCATGAAGGTGATGGAGGTCGACAGCCTGAAGCAGGCGCTGCAGGTGTCCTTTACGGCGCCCTAACCTGGGTCACGCCAGAGTATTACGCCAAGCGACACATGCTTGCGACCTGGGGAGGAACCGGTGCGCGCCCCTCCTCGGTAAACTGACGCCGTCCAGCGACCTCCGGGGGTCAGGTGCCATCACACGACAAGGGTCATGACGAACGACGCCGCGCCACGTTGGCCGCGGTGGCCCCGGGCACCCAGATCCGCGACGGACTGGAGCGGATCCTCCGGGGCCACACCGGCGGGCTGATCGTGCTCGGCTACGACAAGACGGTCGAGGCGCTGTGCTCGGGCGGCTTCGAACTCGACGTCGAGTTCTCCGCCACCCGGCTGCGCGAACTCGCCAAGATGGACGGTGCGATCGTCCTCGACGGCAGCCACAACCGGATCGTCCGCGCCGCCGTCCACCTCGTGCCGGACTCGACCATCCCCACCGAGGAGTCGGGCACCCGGCACCGCACCGCGGAACGCGTCGCCCGGCAGACCGTCCACCCGGTCATCTCGGTCAGCCAGTCGATGCACATCATCGCGCTGTACCTCGACGGCATCCGCTACGTCCTCGAAGACTCCGCGGCGATCCTCTCCAAGGCCAACCAGGCGCTCGCGACCCTTGAGCGCTACAAGCTGCGGCTGGACGAGGTGTCCGGCACGCTCTCGGCGCTGGAGATCGAGGACCTCGTCACCGTCCGGGACGTCAGCGCCGTGGTGCAGCGCCTCGAAATGGTCCGCCGCATCGCCGACGAGATCGAGGGCTACGTCGTCGAGCTCGGCACGGACGGCCGGCTGCTGTCCCTCCAGCTCGACGAACTCGTCTCCGGCGTCGACGTCGACCGGGAGCTGATCGTCCGCGACTACCCGTCCGACGAGACCCGCACCCGCGGCGTCGCCGCCATCCTCTCCGACCTGGACACGCTGTCGGCCAACGAGCTGCTCGACCTGTCCACCGTCGCCGAGGTGATGGGCTTCGCCGGCCCGGACGCCCTCGACCTGCCCGTCAGCCCCAAGGGCTTCCGGCTCCTCGCCAAGGTCCCCCGCCTGCCGAGCATGGTCATCGAACGCCTCGTCGAGCACTTCGGCGGCCTGCAGAAACTGCTGGCGGCGAGCATAGACGATCTCCAGGCCGTCGGCGGAGTCGGCGAATCCCGCGCCCGCAGCGTCCGCGAGGGCCTCTCCCGCCTGGCCGAATCCTCAATTCTCGAACGTTATGTGTAAATTGGCATTGCCCTTGGCGGTCAGGCGCTAGAGCGCTGTGTTTTATTGCATTGCCCTCGGCGGTCAGGCGCTAGAGCGCCTTCCCTTCAACGGGCACTGCGTGCGATCGCTGCATCGCTCCGACTCGCCCTGGGGGCTCGCTGCGCGATCAGGTTTCTCGCAAGCTCGAAACCTGCCTTCGGACGCGATCGCGACGGTTTTGGTTGGTGCGGGGTTGCGGCGGTGGTTGGTGTTTGTGCGCATGTGGCGCGACTGCTTGTTTGCCGTTGTCTTGACGTCTCGCGATGCGCGGTCCTGGACCGGTTAGCGGAGTTCGTGCAGGTGAATGAGGTTCGCGAGGGTGTTTTCGCGCAAGTGGGCGCAGCTTCATGGTGCCGTTGTTCGACGTCTCGCGGGTGCGCCGGCTTCTGGAGCGGGTTGCGGGGTTCTATGCGGGCGAAAGGGGGTCGGG
>NZ_SMKM01000043.1 GCF_004348665.1 Actinomadura sp. GC306
AACGCTGGACCGCACTCAAGCACACCACGCTGAGCCCCGGCAGAATTGGCGACCTCGTCCGCTCCGCGCATGTCCTCACGCTCTTCGAGCACCGCCGGATCAGCTGAAAGTCGCTGACAAAACCTCATTGTCCCCATCGTTCGATACTGCTCCAGCACTTCCTTCTTAACGTGGCCAATCATTTCACCGTTATAGATCTTCTTCGCACACAAATCACAAGAGTCGCCAGCGAACGGCTGCCGTACCGTCGCTGGCCAGCGACCGAATATGTGCTCCCAGGCTGAGGCAGCGAACTGGACGAACTCAGCTGGTTCAACCGGCCCTGACCCTTCCGGCTCAATACCCAGGACCGCACATGACCGCGCCATATCCCGGTCGGCAATGGCAAACAGCTCGCTGCAATCCTGACAGATACCCCATGGGGACCGCTGCGCTCCTACCTGGGATACGGCACTGTCGAACATGACTAACTGTTGCGATTCGCCAAAGTTGAGATCGTCCTGCAATCGCTTACTCATCGCGAAACTGCGTCGCCAAAACGCCTCAGACAACACGACATCGCTGGTCCTGATGTAGTAGTCCGCTGTCCGACCAAGATTGACGTTGCACACATCACAAGAACCCTGGAACACACAGGGAACGGTATCCCCCGCCTCAATGTCCCGCGGCTCGCGCTTCAACCATCCCACGCAACCCGCTCCTTCCTTTCGGAAACGCCATCCAGACTCCGGAGTACTGGATCCAGCATGGGCCGCGCGCGTCGCGCTGCGCGCGGGCAGACGGTAGCCAACGCCTTCGGCCGCAGTAGGTAGCCAGGCACAGGTTCAGAACCTGAAGCACCGGCACGCGCGCCGAAGCGGTCACGCAGATGGTCAAGCACCGCGACTACTTCGTCCGGGGCTGGCCAAGCTCGGCGGCGAAATGCTTGGACGCGGCCCTCGAGATATCGTGGTTCCGATTTAGCTCGCTGTTTTCCTTCGCGCAGCCGCTTGAGGTCTTCGCGCTCGGCGGTGGTCAGCTGCTCAGACCGCTGGCCGACGTCGGTCTCGGCTTCGCGGCCCCAGGTGCACAGGGCCTCACGGTGGATGCTTAGATCGGCGGCGATCTGAGCGGTCGACCGGTCGGACTCCAGCGACAGCCGCACAACCCGGTCACGGACTTCCTTGGGGTATTTACCTGGTGCTGCCATCGCGGTGATGCTCCTCCCCTGCTAGCCAAGATCACGCTGCTTTAAAGGACTTCACCGAATTCGGTGGACTCCGCTTCAGGCCGTCCGGCAAGATCGGCAAGGTGACTGTCCCCGTCTTGGCGGGCCCTGGCGGAGGCTTCTCCGGCTTGTTGTCACTGGTCGCGGTCAGGACGAGAACGGCACCGACCGCTATCGTGATGGCGGCGGCGGCCGTATGGAGCCGTGCCCGCCGGACCGCCGCATGCACCTGGGTCGCGTGGATGAGTTCCAGGAGCCGGCCCTCGACCCGCTCCGCCAGCGCGGCGTTGGCCTGGGCATCGGCGCGCGCCTGTTCGAGGATGCTGCGCTTGCGTTCGTCGTCCTCGCGCGCCGCGGCTGCCGCGAGGTTGGCTGCCGCCGTCTGATGCAGGACCCGCGCGGAGCGCAACTGATCGGGACTCGGTGGAAAAGGGCCGTAGAAAGCCGCCGGATCTCTGGCGATCGCCGCTCTGAGCGCCGCGGCGCCAGGGGCGTCGAGCTGGCTCAGCAGCGTGATGCGCGGCGTAATGGCCTCGCTGGTCTGCCAGACGGCCCAGCCCACGCCCAGCAGCCCGAGGGCCAGCCCGGCGAACACTGCGGCCGCGTCCCCCATGTCGTTGATCTTGCTAACGGCGGCGACGGGAGTGCCGCCCAGCAACAGGACCCCGACGCCGGCGAACGCCGCGATCGTCCACTTGGCGGTCGTCCTCAGATCGGTGACCGCGGCGGCGACGGGGGATTCAGCGGCCGGGGATTGCCCGAGCGCCATTACGGACCGGCCTGTTCGTCCCGGAACACGACCGGGCCCTCTGCTGGCAGTTCGCGAATGGGAAGCCATTTATCGCCATCGAACACGACGACGTCACCGGAGTCGGCGAACTTCACGTCGCCAACGGCGGGCGCTTCACTGCTCTCGTCACCCATGCGGCGATTATGTCCCGTCACGAGACGAACGTGGCCGGATTGCCATAGACGTTGTAGGCCAGCCAGGTCGGGGCGCCCTCGTCCCTGATCGCCAGGCGGGCCGAGCGCACGCCTGGCCCAGCAGCTGGCTCCCGTGAGGAAGGCGTCTTAAGAACGCCTTGGCGAAGTGGCGGGTGGGCTCGCTCGGCAACTGCCACAAGGTGCCGGTCGGGCGAGGCCGCCGCCGAGCAAGCCATGAGATCACCAACGGTCCCATGGCGGCTCGTTGTCGGCTCGGCAGTTATGAAACGAATCGGCATGCAGTAACATTGGACGGCAGAGGAATCGGGCGGGACGCGGACGATTCGGCATACAATGACACTGCCGAACCCGTTCCGACACGACAATTTCGGACTTTTAATCCGTAGGCTGTGGGTTCGAGTCCCACGCGACCCACCACCCCTGACCAGGGCAAACACGAGATCGTCCCGGCTTGCCGCGGCCCAGCATGTCCCGGTTCGTCCCGTGGCAGCTCGATAGCGGCTCGGCGGCTCGATCGGGCCCTGCATCACCCTGGTAGCCCCTCGAAGCCGGATACTCTTCCCCCTCAAGCCGGTCATGTCGCCCGCAGAATCGACGGCCAGACCCACCAGAGCAGTCAGCAACGCACCTCCACGAGCGCGAGTCCGCAGGCTCGCATCTCGGCGCAGCGGCACCATCGAGCGCTTCTCGCCAAGGCGATCCTGAGGAGCAGTCGCGATCAAGAGCGCGACGGTGAAAGCGCGCGCCTCCAGCCCGGGTCAAGATGGCCCCCGCTCTCCCAATCCGTCGCATGTGGATCATCACCCCGTCTCGACCTCTTCCGTTGCATCCAGACCCGCCGGCACTACAACGAGATAGCAGTTTTCGACGCCCGACTGGCGGCCGCCACTTGACGCTTACGAAGATCGAATTCCGGAGCACTACAGGTACCGCAGCCGGCCGTGCTCTCGCTCCTCATGGCGCTCGTGCTTGTTGTTCGACAACGCCCCAGACGGACGTCCTGTCGACGTGTCGGGGGCGCGCTGAGACGTCCTCTCCAGCTCGCAGCTTGTGATGCAGAGCCGCGGGTGACCGGGGCCGCGTCATCTACCGGCAGGGCGCCGGCGTAGTGCAGGTCTCAGGTCAAGCGTCCGGTTGCGACTGCGGTGGTTCGGGGCTGGATATGCGTACAGGCACGACTGTCCGGTTGCCGGGTGTGATGCTGGTCCTGGTCCTCCCCCTGCTCATGAGCCGACGGCAGGTTCCGTTTTCTAGGTATCCGTGAGAAAGCGCGGTTCCCAGCGACGCGTTAATACTGCTCTCAGGTTGACCGGGGACAATGAGCGGAAAATGCATCGACTGGAGGGGGCGGGCCGGGGTGCGGATCATGATCGCGGATGATGAGAGGGCCATCCGTGAGTCGCTGGAGCGGGTGCTCCAGGTCGAGGGCTACGACACCAGCACCGTCGCGAACGGTCTCGCCGTGCTCGACGGGGTCGGTGGGGCCGGCGGCGACACGCTGGATCTGCTGATTCTCGACGTGATGATGCCCCGCCTCGGCGGGTTGGAGACCTGCCGGCGGTTGCGGGCCGCGGGCCGGGATCTTCCGGTGCTGATGCTGACCGCCCGTGACCAGGTCTGCGACCGGGTCGCGGGGCTGGACGCGGGCGCCGACGACTACCTGCCCAAGCCGTTCGCCACCGAGGAGTTGCTGGCCCGGGTGCGGGCCCTGCTGCGCCGGCGCACGCCGCCCGGCGGGGAGTCGCAGATCCTGTCGTTCGCCGACGTCCGGCTCGATCCCGACAGGTTCGAGGTGTGGCGGGGCGGGCGGCCGCTGCGCCTGACCCGGACCGAGTTCTCCCTCCTGGAGGTCCTCGTGCGCAACGCGACCCGGGTCTTGACCCGCGACGCGCTGTTCGAGGCGGTCTGGGGCTTCGACATGAGCGCCACCGCCAACAACCTCCAGGTATACGTGAGCTACCTGCGCCGCAAGATGGAGGCCGAAGGGGAGCCGCGATTGATTTACACGCTGCGCGGCCTGGGGTACACGTTGCGAGAGACTCCTCCGTGAGCAGGCCCGCCGGCAGGGAACCGCGCCGGCTGACCCGATGGTGGCGCCGGCGGTCCCTGCGGACCAGGCTGACGGTGATCGCGGCGACGGCCATCGCGGCCAGCGTGTTCGTGGCCTTCCAGGTGGGCATCGAGCTACTGAACTCGGAGCTGCAGGACACCGCCGAGGATCAGCTGCGCGCCGACTCCCGCGTCCTGGCGGCGAGCGCGGAACACGCCGGTCCGGCGCAGCTCCGGCTGCCGCCGTATCCCGGATCCGGTCGGCTGGTGCGGGTCGTCCTGCCCGACGGCTCGACCCGGACGCCGCCCGGCCAACCCGCGCTGCCCCCGGTCAGCGAGCGCGCCGGGCGCGTGGCGCAGGGCGCGTCGGCCGATCTGATGGAGTCCGACGACAGCGGCGGCTACCTCATCTACACGCTGCGGGCGGGCGGCGGCGCGGTCCAGGTGGCCCGCGCTACCGACGACGACAGCCCGATCACCCGGTTCGGGCTGGGCATGCTGCTGATCGGGCTGCTCTGCGTGGTCGGCGGCGCCCTCGTCGGGCGTGCCGTGGCGCGGGCCGGGCTGGCACCGATCGACCGGCTGACCACCGCCGCGGTACGTGTCGCGCACACCCGGGACCTCGACGCCGACATCCCGGACGAGGGCGGTGGGGAGATCCGGCGGCTGATCCAGTCGATCAACGACATGCTCGCCGCGCTCCGGGACTCCCGGCGGGCCCAGCGGCTGCTCGCCGAGGACGCCGCCCACGAGCTCAAGACCCCGCTCACCAGCCTGCGCCTCAACGTCGAGCTGCTGATCAGGCTCGATCGGCGCGGCACCCTGGACAGCGCGCTGCCGACGGAGAGCCGGACCCGGCTGCTCAACGATCTCGGCGCCCAGGTGGCCGAGTTGAGCACCCTCGCCGCCGAGCTGACCGACCTGGCGCGCGGTGACGTCAGCGACGAGAGCACCGAGCTGCTCGACCTCGCCGACGTGGTGGCGGCCGCCGCGACCCGGGCGCGTTCCCGCGTGCCCGACATCGAGGTCGCGCTCGACGTGGCCTCCGTGTGGGTGAGCGGGCGTCCAGCCGCGCTCCAGCGGGCGGTGCTCAACCTCATCGACAACGCCGGCAAGTGGTCCCCCGCTGACCAGCCGGTCCAGGTCCGGCTCCGTGCCGAGGGCGCGTCGGCGGTGCTCGAGGTCGACGACGCCGGGCCGGGCATCGACGCCGCCGACGTACCGCGGGTGTTCGACCGGTTCTACCGTGCCGGCAGCGCCCGGGCGCTGCCGGGATCCGGTCTGGGGCTGTCGATCGTGCAGCGGGTCGTCGACGCCCACGGCGGCCGGGCCACCGTCGCCCGCTCCGCACGCGGTGGCGCGCTGCTTCGGGTCGTCCTTCCGGCCGCGCCCCCGCCGACGGAAGGGCGGCGGCCTTCGGGCCCATGAAAAGGATCCGGGACGGGGCTGAGCCCCCGTCCCGGATCTCGTCTGTGCCGCCGCGCTCACCGCTGCAGCGAGGGCTCCTCGTCGTCGGCGAGCGACTGCCGACCGTCCGGCGGCTCCGCCGCTGGACGGGACAGCCGGCTCGGCCACCAGATCCGCCGGCCGATCAGCAGGGTGAGGGCGGGCACCAGGACCGACCGCACCAGCAGGGCGTCGAGCAGCACGCCGAAGGCGACCAGGAACCCGACCTCGATCAGCATCACCAGCGGAAGTGTGGCGAGGACCGCGAACGTGGCCGCCAGGACCACGCCTGCCGAGGTGATGACGCCGCCGGTCGCGGAGAGGGCTTTGAGCATGCCCTTTCTGGTGCCGAGACGCACGGTCTCCTCTCGGGCCCGGCTGGTCAGGAAGATGTTGTAGTCGACGCCGAGCGCCACAAGGAACAGGAACGCCAGCAGCGGCACCGAATAGTCGATGCCCTTGAACCCGAGGATCGTGTCGAAGACGAACACGCTGCCGCCGAAGGCCGCGGCGAAAGAGACGATCACGGTGGCCATCAGGATCAGCGGGGCCACGATCGCGCGCAGCAGCAAACCGAGGATGATCAGGACGACGGCGAGCACCAGCGGGATCACCAGCTTCTCATCGCGGGTGGTGGTCACCTCGGTGTCGAGGTTCTCCGCACTCGGCCCGCCGACGATCGCCTCCGCCCCGCTCACCGCGTGCACGGCGGCGCGCACCCGCTTGATCGTGTCGTACTCTGCGGTGGTTCCCGGCGCGTCCGTCGGGAACGCGGAGATGCCGACCCAGCCACCGCCGGTCTCCTCCGGAATGGCCATGGCCACACCGCTGGTGTCCCTGACGACGTCGAGCACCCGCTCCTGGTGCGCCGCCCGCGTCAAGATCGTCATCGGCTGGCCGCCGAACTCCGGGAAGTGCCGGCCGAGAACGGTGAAGCCGGTGACCGACTCCGGCGCGGACAGGAACTGGTCCTGCTCCCGCAGGGCGCCGGTGTTGCCCGCCAACCCGATGGCGAGCATGCCGAGGATCGCGAACGAGCCGAGCGTCGCAACCCACCGGCGACGGTTGATGGCGGTGCCGAGCCGTCCCCACAGCCCCGGCTTCTCCTCCACGGCCGTGCTGAACCGCGGGATGGCCGGCCAGAAGATCCGCCTGCCGAGCACCACGAGCACCGCCGGGAACAGCGTCAGCATGGCCACCAGCGCGCACAGGATGCCGGCCGCACCGATCGGGCCCAGCCCGCTGGTGCTGTTCAGGTCCGCGACGAGCAGGCAGAGCAGGCCGGCGACCACGGTGGCCGCGGACGCGACGATGGCCGGCGCCGCGCTGCGCAGCGCGTGGACCATCGCGACCCGGACGTTCTCGTGGTGGTGCAGCGTCTCCCGGTACCGGGAGATGAGCAACAGCGCGTAGTCCGTGCCGACGCCGAATACCAGGATGGTCAGCAGCGCCGAGTTCTGGCTGTTGACCACGATGCCGAAGCCCTTGACGAGCAGGTAGACGGTCGCCATCGCGGTAAGTGCGGCCGCACCCACGGCCACCAGCGGGATCAACCACAGCACCGGGCTGCGGTAGGTGAGGATGAGCAGGAGCGTGACGACGGCGACCGTGGTGAGGAGGACCTGCAGGTCGATGCCGTCGAAGACGGCGTCCATGTCGCCGTCGATCGCGGCCGGGCCGGTCACGTCGAGTTCCAGGCCGGCGGGGCGGTCCTTCGCGGCGTCACGCAACGGGCCGACGATGGCCTCCGGTTCGCCGTAGGTCGTGCTCACCGAGAGGGTGAACATCATCGCCTTGCCGTCGGTGGAGGATCTCGTCGGTGGGCCCTCGTCCTCGCCGCCGGCCGGGGCTGCGACCTTCGGCGGGTACTGCTTGGCAAGGGTGTTGTAGTGGCGCTCGACCGTCGCGCGGTCGGCGTCGGTCATGCCGCCGGCGCGGTGGTACACGAAGACGAACGTGTTGTCGTCACCGCCAGAGAGACTGTCCTCCAGCATCGCCACTTTGGTGGACTCGGCACTGGCCGGCAGGGTGTCCGCGGCGCTGTCGGTGGTGACCGAGCTCAACTTTCCGCTCAGCGGCACCATGAACGCCGCCAGCACCATCCACAGGCCGATCACCAACCAGGGCACCCACCGACCGGCCAACCGACCGGCCGGCGCTTTCCCGGACGGCGCTCCGTCGACTGCCATCACGGCCTCCTCCTACATACGGGTCACTTCGCTGATCTGATGCCTGCTTCCTACTGAGCGAAGCTGAGACGACCGTTAGGACGGAGCTCAGACCGGGCGGCCGAACCTGGAGTGCCTTGCGGCGGAACGCTCAGGCACCTGATCGACGCCGGCGTCGTTGAGGAACTCCCAGACAGTGGAAGGCGCCACCTTGATGCCGAGCACCAGCAACGCGCCGTGCGCCCGCCGGTGGCCCCAGCTCAGGTTCTCCTGCACCAGGCGGAGGACGAGAGCCCGGATTTAGCGGACGGCTTATCCGCTTGGGTTTCGAGCGGCAAGCGCGCCGACCGGCGATCAGGTCACGGTGCCGACGCAGCACCGTGTGTCCGGCCGCACCGGGAGCCGCGTCCGGCGCAGTACACCGCGAGGCAACGGGCTCAGCAGCGCCGCCAGCGCCCGGTCCGAAGCGATGAACGGCACCCGAGTCCCGGCCAGATGCCTCCTGATCAGTCATCGGGAGCAGGCGGAGGGCCGCGAAGGTGACGGCCACCAGCTGGGCGGGAAGAGAGTCCGGTGCACCGCGCCCGACCGGGCGTTCCTGGCGGCGCTGCTGCGCCGCCTGTCACCGGAGGCGCTGCTCCGGATGCGGCTGCTGGTGCGCCCGGACACGGTGATGCGCTGGCACCGTGACCTTGTCCGGCGCCGACACGCTGCCCGGTCCAGGGTCTGCGACGACGAACGGGTAGGGACGATGCCATTCGTCCCCACCCGTCAGCGCCAGGGATCAGGTGGACTTGGTCACGAACTGGAGCAGTGCCTGGTTCACCTGGTCGGCGTGCGTCCACAGGAGGCCGTGCGGCGCTCCGTCGATCTCGACGTACTCGGCCTTGGGCACCAGTCCGCGGAACCGGCGCCCGGTCGCGTCGATGGGCAGGATGTTGTCCTTGGTGCCGTGCAGGATGAGCGTCGGCTTGGCGGCCGCGCGAACAGCCTCGACGTCAGGACGGAAGTCCTCGATCCAGGTGGGCACGACGGCGTAGGCCGCCACTGGGGCCGACCGTGTCGCGGTGTTCCAGCTGGCGGTGACCGCCTCCTGGCTGATCCGTGAGCCCAGGTTCTCCTCGAGATTGTAGAAGTCGGCGAAGAACTGAGTGAACCATGCGTAGCGGTCGGTGCGGGCGGCTTGGATGATGCCGTCGAACACGTTCCGGGGCACGCCCTCGGGGTTGTCGTCGGCTTGTACCAGGTACGGTTCGAGCGGGGCGAGGAAGGCCAGCCCGGCGACCCGCTCGTGCCCGTGGTTGCGCACGTACCGGGCGAGTTCGCCGGTGCCCATGGAGAAGCCCACCAGGATGACCTCGCGCAGGTCGAGGGTCTCCAGCAGCGTGTTCAGGTCAGCGGCGAAGGTGTCGTAGCCGTAGCCGGTGGTGACTTTGCTCGAGCCGCCGAAACCACGACGGTCGTAGGTGATGACCCGGTAGCCGGCCTCGAGCAGTACGCGGGACTGCAACTCCCAACTGTTGCCGTCAAGCGGGTAGCCGTGGATGAGCACCACGGGTTGCCCCGTGCCGTGGTCCTCGTAGTAGAGGTCGATGTTCGTGCTGTTCTCTTGCCCGACCGTGATGGTCGCCATCGCAGTACTTCCTTTCAGATTCGGATGCGCAGGACCTGTATGTGGTCGTCATCGAACTTTTCGAAGTGGAACCTCAGGCCAGCCACGGGGCTGCCCGGGAAATCACCCGCGATCGTGCAAGTCACGGTCATTCCCTCGCCGGTCGGCTCGACACTGGTGATCGTGTGCTCGACCCGGGGAACCCCGCTGCGCCAGGCGCGGATGGCGTCGATGCCCGCGTACTCCTTGCCCTCGTCCTCGACGAGGGCGTCGGCGGCGAACAGGGCGACGTAGGCCTCGTCGTCCCGTCCGGAGGCGAGCTCGAAGTAACGCTGGATGAGCTCCGGAGTGGTGTCGGTGGTCGTCATGGGTCTTCTCCTGTTCGGTATCGGAGTCTTGCTTCTGACCTTGGGCTCTCCCGCGGGGAGAGGGTCAATCCAGGCAGCAGATGGCGAGGGTGGCGACCAGGAGAGCGGCGTCGAAGAGGACAGCGCCGTCGAAGACCACATGGGGGGATGGTTGTGCGTGGTGGACTACGGGTCGGGGACGGGCGGCACGCGGCTTCCCCTGTGGCGTCCCGTCGGCCGGTTCGTGCGCTGTACCGGCCGGCGGGACGGCCCCTGTGTCACTTGGTGACGGTGCGGCCGACCTTGTCGATCACGTCGGCGACGGCGCCCGGTTCGGAGACCGCGACGGCGTGCGAGGCGTCGACCTCGACGATCTGCGCGCCCGCCCGCTTGGCCATGAACCGCATCGACTCCGGCGGGATCGCGAGGTCCTGCCGGGCGATCAGGTGCCAGGACGGGATGCTCTTCCAAGCGGCCCTGGTCGCCTTGCCCTGGAGCGCGGCCTCGGTGATGGGCCGCTGCGTGGCCGCCATCAGCTCGGTCTCCTTCCGCGGGACGTCGGCCGCGAACACCCGGCGGAACTCCTCGTTCTCGATGTAGAGGTCGTTGCCCGTGCCACCGCCGGGCAGCGGGAAGGGCACGGGGCGCAGCGCGGCGCCGAGTTCGTTGCCGGGGAACTTGTTGGCCAGGTCGGCGGTGCTCTCCCCCACCTCCAGCTGGAAGCTGGAGATGTAGACCAGGGCCTTGACGTTCGGGTGGCCGTCGGCGGCCTCACTCATCACCGATCCGCCGTAGGAGTGACCGGCGAGCACGATGGGACCGGAGACGCTGTCCAGGACGCTGCGCACGTAGGCGGCGTCCTCCTGTAGGCCGCGGAGGGGGTTGGCTGCTGCGAGCACCGGGTAACCGTCGCGTCTGAGCCTCTCGATCACGCCGTTCCAGCTGGAGGAGTCGGCGAACGCGCCGTGCACGAGCACGACCGTGGGCTTGCGGAGCAGGTCGAGGTTCATGGTGTACGTCCTTCCGCTCTCGGGCGGGCCTGTCCCGACCCGATGTACAAGCTAACAACGTCTTACATGCAATATATTACACACCGCATGTCGGATTCTCCTAGGGTTGTTGGAGTTTGACATTCGCCGGACCGGCTGGTGCAGTATGTTGCATGCCGGTTCCACGAGGTCGCGGGCTCGTTTCACGGTCACTGCTGCGCGATGACGCCTACCGGGCGATCCGGGACGCCATCGTCGACGGCACCCTCGCCCCCGGCGAGCGGCTCAACGACGCCGACCTGGTCGAATGGCTGGGCGTGAGCCGCACCCCCGTCCGCGAGGCGCTGGCCCGCCTGGAGCACGCCGGCCTCGTCCAGACGAAGCCGGGCCGCTACACCATCGTGAGCCCGCTGGACGTCCGCGCCCTCCGCAACGCCAAGTCGGTCACGGCCGCCATGCACGAACTCGCCGTCCGCGAGGCGCTGCCCAACCTCTCACCCGCCGAACTCAAGGCCATGCGCGAGGCCAACGCGCGCTTCGCCGACGCCCTCCAGAGCGAGGACGCCGACGCCGCCATCACCGCCGACGACGAATTCCACGGCGTGCTGGTCACCGCCAGCGCCAACGACGCCCTGCGCGACGTCCTCGAACAGTTCATGCCGATGCTGCGGCGCCTGGAACGACTGCGCTTCTCGTCCCTGACCGGCCGGGAGTCGGTCGAGCAGCACGACCGGATCATCGCGCTCTGCGAGGCCGGCGACGTGGAGGGCGCGGCGGCCGCCATCCGCGCCAACTGGGAAACGCTGACCGCTCTCATCGGCACCCTGACCACACAGGACGCCGCCGACCGCGACTCCTGAGGGTCCGCCTTCTCCGCCGCGGCACGCCAAGCCCTGAAACTCTCGGCGAAGAGGGTCTCGACGAGGTCGGTCCTCGTCGGGGAACGGCGGTAGAGGGTGCCGATCGCGCCGCCGGCCAGGAACGGGCCGTCCGGCTACACCGACGCGGTCAAGCGTGGCTGGAGATCCGTACGGCACCAGCTACCACACCGGGTTGGGACGGGGTACCGGCTCGATCGACGACGGCGCCCGCAAGGCCGCCCGCCGCCCAAGGCGAGCGCGTCGTCCGTATCATCCGGGCTTTCAAGCTCGGCGGCCTCTCCGACTGACCGCACCGGCCGATCCGACCTGTCGGATCGGCCGGTCCACTGCGGTCAGCCGAACAGGCCGCTATAGGCGTTGATGGCCGGCTGTCCTCCCAGCTGGGCGAACAGGACGTTGGAGTTCCTGGGGATCTCACCGTTGTGGACCAGGTCGATGAGGGCGGCCATCGACTTTCCCTCGTACACCGGGTCGAGGATCATGCCTTCCAGCCGGGCGGTGAGCCGGATGGCCCGGAGGGTGGAGTCGACCGGGATGCCGTAGCGGCCACCGGCCCAGCCCTCCAGGACGGTGATCTCGTCATCGTGCAGGTCCCGTCCCAGGCCGATCAACTCGGCGGTGGCACGGGCGATCTTCGCCACCTGCGTGCGGGTCTCGGCGGGCTTGGCGGAGGCGTCGATGCCGAGGACGCGGCGGGGCCGGTCCTGGCCCGCGAACCCCGCGATCATTCCCGCCTGGGTGCTGCCGGTGACACTGCACACCACGATCGTGTCGAAGAAGACCCCCAGCTCCCGCTCCTGTTCCTGCACCTCATAGGCCCAATTGGCGAAGCCCAGGCCGCCCAGCCGATGGTCGGAGGCCCCCGCGGGGATCGCGTAGGGCGCGCCACCGGACGCGCGCACGTCCTCCAGCGCCTGCTGCCAGCTGTCCTTGAACCCGATCCCGAACTCGGCCTGGACCAGCCGCACGTCCGCACCCAGGATCCGCGACAGCAGGATGTTGCCGACCTTGTCGTTGACGGCGTCCGGCCACTCCACCCAGCTCTCCTGGACGAGCACCGCCTTCATCCCGGCCTTCGCCGCCACCGCCGCCACCTGCCGGGTGTGGTTGGACTGCACCCCGCCGATGCTGACAAGGGTGTCCGCTCCCTGAGCGAGCGCGTCGGGAACCAGGTACTCGAGCTTGCGCGTCTTGTTCCCGCCGAACGCCAGCCCACTGTTGCAGTCCTCGCGCTTGGCCCAAATGCGGGCACCGCCGAGATGCTCGCTCAACGACTCCAGCGCATGGATCGGGCTGGGCCCGAACAGCAGCGGATAACGCTCAAAACCATCAAGTGACATCCGGCGACTCTCCGCTCACCATCGGGGGGGTATGCAATATATAGCACGCAACATTATGCATCCGGAGCGAGGGAACGGGAAGACGCGCCTTGCACGCCTGCTGCCGCCGTGCTGCCACGGAGACTGCCCGTGGGTTTCATGGTCCTGCCGTGTTATCTGGGCCGGGCGCCGCCGACGATCTCGCGGGAGTTGCGGCGCAACGCCGCGCCCGGTGGCGGACGGTCGGACTATCGGGCTTCGGTCGCGCAGTGGCACGCCGACCGGGCCACCCGCCGTCCCAGGCAGTGCAGGCTGGCCGCCAACGATCGGTTGCGCGACTATGTCGAGGACCGGCTTGCCGGCGTGTTCTCCACGCCCGGCGGCGGCAAGGCCCCGGCCCGCGGGTCACCTGGATCGGACCGCGTCATGGACACCACAAGGACCTGCGCCGGGGCAGATCATGGAGCCCGGAGCAGATCGCGGGTCGGCTCCCATCGATTTCCCCGAGGACGAGACCATCCTCGATGACGGAGGTGCGCCGGCCGTGGGAGCTCCGCCGTGGTCGTCCCGATATGGCCCGTGCTGCGAATCAGGGCCGGGGCGCCTCAATGAGCTTGGCGATATCGGATGCGTAGACGCTCATCCAGTGCGGATGCAGCCGGTAGTAGACCACCTCCTCGTCCCAGTCGAAGGAGTCGTCGCCGTAGAAATCCTTGAGGTACGCGAGCAGGTCCGGCCAGTCCGCGGCCGGCTCGCCGTGCCGGGGGTTGAGGATCTCCACCGTGCCGTGCGTGAACACGCCCAGGTCCTCACCGCGCATGTGCGCGGCGCTGACGGCCGGGCGGGCGGCCAGGTGGCGGGCCTTGACGGCACCGCGCGCCGTGCCGAAGTGCCACTTGCCGTGCAGGAAGTGCCCGTCCACGCCGCTGATCCGCGGTTCGCCCTTCGCCGTCACCGTGGACAGGGCCAGGGTGCACATGCCGGTGAGGACCCCGGTGAGCTGCTCCGCGGTCAGTGTGCTCTCGGTGCTGATGATCGACCGAAGGTGCGAGGAGGAGCGGGACAGAGACGCGTCCAGCAGGGCCTGCAGCTCTTCGAGTTCTTCCCGCGTTTCGCGCATGCCGTTCCTTGTCCATCCGTAGGGCTCGGTCCGCGCTCACATCGGCGCGACCGGTGAACCCATGGTCGCTCCAAAACCTGACACCATGCGTCAGGTTTTCATCCGTCCCGCGGACGTAGGCTGTGGATTTCAGACACCCTCTAGGGCTTCGGGTGATAGACGAGGTCTCGGTCGCTGCGCGTGAATAGTGTGTCTGTGGTGTCGGTGCCTTGAGCCCGGAGCTTGCGTTTGAGGACCTTGTTCGTCGCCGTGCTCGGCAGCTCGGTGGCGATTCGGACGTATTTCGGCCATGCCTTCGGCGACAGGTCCGGCTGGGCGGTCAGGAACTCCTGGAGATCGACGGGCGTGAGGGTGGCGCCGTCGCGCAGTACCAGCGCGCACATGAGCTGGTCGCCCGGGGCGTTGGGGTCCGGTATGCCGTACACCGCGGCTTGGCTGACCGCGTCGTTGCGCAGCAGTATCCGTTCGATCGGCGCCGCCGCGAGGTTCTCGCCGTCGACGCGCAGCCAGTCGTCGGTGCGACCCGCCAGGTAAATGAAGCCTGCTTCGTCCCGGTAGGCGAGGTCGCCGGACCAGTACATGCCCCCATCGAGCCGCTCGGCGGTCGCCTGTTCGTCGTTGTAGTAGCCGGCGAAGAACCCGGCCCCGGTGGTGTTGACCAGTTCGCCGACCGCCTCGTCCAGGTTGGTCACCCGGCCCAGGTCGTCGAAGACGGCGCGCGGGCACTCGGTGCGGGTGCCGCGGTCGTAGACGGCGACGCCGTCGAACGGCTGCCCGATGGAGCCGGCCGGCGTGTCGTCGGTGCGGGTGATGATGACCGCGGTCTCGGTGGAGCCGAAGCCGTCCCACACGGTGCAGTCGAAGCGACGGGCGAACTCCTCGATGTCGCGGTCGCTCGCCTCGTTGCCGAACGCGACACGTAGTGGATTGTCCCGGTCGTCGGGCTGTTCCGGCGTCGCGAGCAGGTAGGCGAGCGGCTTGCCGACGTAGTTGAGGTAGGTCGCACCGTAGTGGCGCAGGTCGCTGAGGAACCGGCTCGCGCTGAACTGGGCCGGCGCCAGAGCTGCGCCGGAGTGGGCGTGGACGGCGTATCCGGCGAGGATGGCGTTGCTGTGGAACATGGGCATCGAGGAGTAGACGATGTCCTCGGGCGTCAGGTCGAACTTGTCGGCGAGCGTCGCCCCCGACATCACCGCCATGAAGTTGGCGACCTGCACGGCCTTCGGCTCCCCGCTGGTGCCGGAGGTGAAGATCAGCATGAAGGTGTCCATCGCGCCGACCGCCGGGAACCCGGCGGTGCCGCGCGGGGCGCCGGCCACCCGCGTGGGCCAGTCGGCGTCGTCGGTGTCGACCACCGTCGCGCCGCCGAGGTCGAGCCCGGCGAGAAGGGCCAGGTGCCGATGATCGGTCAGCAGGATCTGGCAGTCGGCCCGGCGTACGTCGGCCGCGAGACTCTCGCCGCGCCGGGTGGTGTTGATGCCGGCGGTCACGTGCCCGCCGAGCGCACCCGCCGCGATCGCCATCGCCATCTCGGGGCTGTTCTGCATCAGCACGCCGACGTGGACCGGCCGGCCCGGGTCGGCCATCGCGTGCAGCACGTGCGCACGGGCGGCGCTCTCGCCGAGGTAGTCGCGCCAGCTCCACACCCGGTCGCCGTACTTCAGGCCGGGCGTGTCCCGCTCGGCGTGCCGGAGGAGGAGGGCCTGGACGGTGTCAGGCACGGGACGGCTCCGATGCGGTCGCGGTGGGCGAGGTAGGCGAGGCGGCGGCGGAGGGAGCGGAGGGAACAGTCAGGTGGCGGCTCAGGAACGCCACGGCGTGGCGGGTGGCGGCCTCGTGGAAGGGCTTGCCGGCGAAGAGGTCGAAGTGGTCGCCGGGGTAGTGCCGCACCTCGGCGCGGCCGGCGAAGGCCGCCTTCGCCGCGGCGTACGGCGGTGCGCTCCTGTCGAAGTCGCAGATCTGCACCAGCCACGGGACCCGCAGCGACTTCGCGTCCTTGGCGGGCGTCCGGCCGCCGAGCTCCAGCACGACGTCGGCGGCGATCTCGTTGCGCCAGGTCGGGCCCGCGAGCGCGTGGTAGTCCTCGTAGGCGCCGGGCAGGGTCAGCGCGCCGGGCTCCCCGGGACGGGCCACGACCGGGATCATCGTCGGCGCACGGCCGGCCTTGCGCCGTACGGCCGAAGCGATGCCGCGGCCGGTGGAGGCGAGGAGCTGGGCCGGGCGGTGGTGCTTGGCGGCGAGCCGCGCGGCGGCGAGCCCGTCGACGAGCGGCACCGCGGAGACGACCGCCGCGACGTCGGCACGCGCGGCGGCGACGGAGACGACGTGGCCGCCCGCGAGCGAGACGCCCCAGAGCACGACCCGTTCGGCGTCGACACCCGGAAGGCGCTTCGCCGCCTCGACGGCGGCGTGCCAGTCGGCGACCTGGTCGGCGACGGACACGCGCTGGCGCGGGGCGCCGGCGGCGGTGTCGCTCGCGCCGAAGCCGCGGTAGTCGAAGGTGACGGCGTGGAAGCCCGCCGCCGCGAACGCCTCGGCGAACGGCCGGAGGCCGGAGTCCTGGGTGCCGGCGAGGCCGTGGCCGAGCACCACGACGGGCGCGCCGTCCGCGCCGGCGGGGTGCGTGGCGGCGTGGTGCGTGGCGGCGCAGCGCACACCGGCCGAGGGGAAGTCGAAGGGGGTCATGCGGTGCCTCCGTAGATGCTGGTCACCCAGATGTGCGTGAGCGCGTCGACGTGGTGCTCGCGCGGTGGCTCACCGCCGAGTGCATGGCGTTCGAGGGCGTGGTCGTTCAGGTCGAGGAGTACGGCGGCCAGGCCCGCGGCGTCCGGACCGCCGGTCGCGTGCCCGGCGGCCCGCTCCCGTTCGATCATCTCCGCGACCATGCCCGCGAACTCGGCGCGGCCCGCGTCCCAGGCCACCCGGACCTGCGGGTTCGCGGCCCTCGCTTCGAGCAGGGCGCGGTAGGTGTGCGGCGAGGCGTCCACGGAGTCGAAGAGCGAGTCGAGGACGTGCCGGATCCGCTCGCCGGGATCGCCCTCCGCCTTGACCAGCAGGTCGGTCGCCTCCGACGCGGCGTCGTACAGGTCGGCCATCAGGGCCAGGACCGCGGCGGCCTTGCTCTCGAAGTAGAAATAGAACGCCGAGCGGGTGACGCCGGCCCGCCGCGAGATCTCCGCGACGTTGACCTGGTCGAGGGTCTGCTCGCGCAGCAGCTCGTCGAGGGCCTGGAGCAGGGCCGCGCGGCGCTGGTCGCCGCGGTTGACGCTGCGGCGGTCGACCAGCCGCGCCCAGGCGCGCTCCTCGCTCACCCGCGCGCCTCCGCGGGCCGCCGCGCCCGCTGCCGCCGGGCCCGCTCCATGCCCGCGGGGATCTCGCGGGTGCGCAGGTCGTGCTCGTAGAGGAAGTAGTCGAGCTGCTGGGTGTGCCGCGGCCGCTGCACCATGTGGGCGGTGTACTTCTGCTGGTCCTCGTCGATCACCCGTTCCATCTCGGCGACCGGCGGCGGCGCGTAGCGGCCGACGAGCCAGGCCGCGACCAGCCGGGTCTGGCACTCGACGAACGGGAACAGCGTCGGCGTCGCCTGGGCGAACCCGATGAACGCGAGGTCGTCCATGCCCGGCTTGAAGATCCGCTTGTAGAGGCGGATGTGGTTCTCGGGCGCGCTGATGAAGTCGGGGTCGAAGAACGGGAAGGTGATGTTGTAGCCGGTGGCGTGGACGACGACGTCGAAGTCCTCGGCGGTGCCGTCGGCGAAGTGGACGGTAGGACCGTCCCAGCGCTCGATGTCGCCCTTGGCCCGCAGGTCGCCGGAGCCGAGCCGCAGCGGCAGCTCGACCGACTGCGTCGGGTGCGCCTCGAAGAACTTGTGGTTGGGCTCGGGCAGGCCGTAGTCGGTCGGGCGGCCGGCGGTCAGCGGCTGCAGCACCTGCACGAACTTGCGCTGCCACGCGAACGGGATGTACGGGGACGTCCTGTAGTACTTGTCGGCCGGCGTTCCGGCGAAGTACTTCGGCACGATCCACGCGCTGGACCGCGTCGAGATGACGACCTCGTTGCCGAGCGTCTTGCTGGAGAGCTCGACCGCGATGTCGGCGGCGCTGTTGCCCAGCCCGATGACCAGGATCCGCTTGCCCGTCAGGTCGTGCGGCGTCCGCGGGTCGATGTAGGCGTGCGAGTGCATCGTCAGGCCGGTGAACTCTCCCGGCTTGTCGGCGAAGCGCGGGTCCCAGTGGTGGCCGTTGGCCACCAGGAGCACGTCGAAGCGGCGTACGCCGGTGCGCTCGGTCTCCAGCAGCCAGCCGCCGTCGGGGTGCCGCTCGGCGTGCACGACGCCGTTCTCGAACTCGATCCGGCGCCGGATGTCGAACGCGTCGGCGTAGCTGTCGAGGTAGTCCTTGATCTGGGTGTGGTGCGGGAAGTCGGGATAGTCCTCCGGCATCGGGAAGTCCTTGAAGGACAGCTGGTGCTTCGAGGTGTCGATGTGCAGCGAGCGATAGGCGCTGCTGTGCCCGTTGGGGTTGCCGAAGGCCCAGTTGCCGCCGACGCGGTCCGAGGACTCGAACGTGACGTAATCCAGCCCGTAGTCCTCCAGCATCTTGCTCATCGTCAGCCCGCTGATGCCGGCACCGATCACGGCGACCGTCGGACCACTCATCGGCTACTCCTCGGCATCTGCTTGACAATCCGCTGTGACGCCCGTCACGTTAGGACGGCGATTGACACGTGTCAACAGATACCGACGGGCGTCAGGATGGTGGCGGATGAGTGAGCAGCGCACGATCGTGGTGGTGGGGGGCGGGTCCGGCCTCGGAGCGGCGACGGCCGCACTGCTGCGGTCGCAGGGCGACACCGTGGTGGTCGCCGACCTCCCCGGCACGGCCGCCGACGTCGAGGTCGACGTGACCGACGAGGGAGGAGTGGAGGCGCTCTTCGAGGGCGTCGCCGCCGAGCACGGACGCTTCCACGGCGTGGTCAACTGCGCCGGCACGAGCACGCTCTCGCGAGTCGTCGACCACGACGCCGCGGAGTGGCGCCGGATCGTCGACGTCTGCCTCACCGGCGCGTTCCTCGTCCTCAAGCACGCCGGACGCCGGGTCGCCGACGGCGGCGCACTGGTGTCGCTGACCTCCCTCAACGCCCGCCAGCCCGGCACCGGCCTGGCCGCCTACTGCGCCGCGAAGGCCGGCGTCGTGGCGCTCACGGAGGTCACCGCGCTGGAGCTCGCGCCACGCCGTGTGCGCGTCAACGCGGTGGCGCCCGGCCTGGTCGTCACGCCGCTGACGGCGCCGGCGATGGACATACCCGGGGTCAAGGACGAGTACGTAGCCAACACACCGCTCGGCCGACCGGGAAACCCGGCGGAGATCGCCGCGTCCGTGCGCTACCTGCTGTCGGACGACGCGGCCTGGGTCACCGGCGAGACCCTCGACATCAACGGCGGCGCCCACCTGATGCGCTACCCGGATCTCGCCGGCCTCGTGGAGAAGGCGTTCGCATGAGCCTCGCAAGCAGGTCCGCGATCGTCACAGGCGGCGGCTCGGGCATCGGAGCCTCGCTCACCGCGGCACTCGTCCGCGCAGGCGCCGACGTAGTGTGCACGGACCTCGACCTGGGCGCCGCGGAGAAGACCGTCATGGGCCTCACCGGACCGGGATCGGCGCGTGCGGCGGCCGTCGACGTGACGCAAGCGGCCCAGGTGCAGCAGGTCGTCGACGAGGTCGTGGAGGCGCACGGACGAATCGACCTGATGTTCAACAACGCGGGCATCACCTACTTCGGCGACACGCAGGACCTGACGCTGGACCAGTGGAACTCGATCATCGACGTCAACATCCGCGGCGTCGTGCACGGGGTGCACGCGGCGTACCCGCAGATGGTCCGCCAGCACGGCGGGCACATCGTCAACACGGCCTCAATGGGCGGTCTCATGGCCGCGGGCCTGATGACGTCGTACGTCGCCACCAAGCACGCCGTCGTCGGGCTGTCCCTCGCACTAAGGACCGAGGCCGCCGCGCACGGCGTCGGCATCACCGTCATCTGCCCCTCGGCCGTGGACACCCCCATCCTCGACAAGGGCGAGATCGGCCCCTACCGCGGTCGCGACTTCTACCTCGACGGCCAGGGGATCAAACACCCGCTCGATCCGGACGCACTCGCCCGGCGGATCCTGGCGGCCGTCGAAGCGAACAAGGCAATGGTCGTGGAACCGCGCCAAGCTCGGCTCGCGTGGCGCGTCGGCCGGCTCTCGCCGAGTTTCGTCAACAGGATGGCCACGCGGTTCATCGACAGGCAGCGCGCCCAAGCGCGAAAGGGACCGGCATAACGGCGGCGCTACCCGAGAGCGCGTGCTGCACGGTCCTTACCTGCCGTGCCACGCGAAAAGCTCAGCGGATAGAGAGTTTGATGTCGGTCACATACCATTTCCCGCTGATGTTGCCAGCCTTGACCCCGAGCCCGATGTTCTCCTTTTTCAGCCCGGTGGAGTTGGAGAGGACGATCGCCGTGAGGGTCTGCCCGTCCACGGTGATCTGATCTCCACTCACCGTCACCGTCCCGCCGGACGGCGTTACGTCAGCCACCTTCACCTGGGGTGACGTTCCAGAGTTCGCCGGCGTGAACGAAGGCTGCAGACGGCGGAGCATGTTCGCGGCACGCCCTCCGGAGCCGCACGCCTCCGATGTGGCGGGGCTCGGAGCCGAATTCTTGTCCGGTGCGACCGCCATCGACATGCATGCCTGCTTGAGCTGATTCGTGACCAACGCAGTGGTCCAGCCGCGCACCACCGCCTCGGGGGACGACTGGCTCCCGGCGCTTCCCTGCGGTGCGGACGAGGATTGGGGGGACTGCGTTGGACTCTCGCTGGCCACCGGCTCCGCCTGCGTGGACTCGCCCGAACAACCGGCCGCCGCGACCCCCAGGAGGAGAACGCCGACCAGCCACCCGATATTGGACTCTTTCCGACCGCGAGGTACCGTGCTGTTCCGGCGCACCATCGTCCATCTCCCACTTGTTCATCGGTTTGCCGATGCAATTGTTCAATCCGTTCTCGGTTCTCGAACGGATCAGCAGATTCCGGCAATAAGGCGGACGCAGTCCCTGACAGAAGTAGCCGCACTATGAGTGCGTTCTCCGGACCATGGGCCGCACGTGGTCGATGATCATACACCGGCCGGTGTCTCAGAAAAGACTCATGTAGGGCCGCCGTCAAGGCGACCAGGTCGACGTTCCAGAACACGCGCTCGATGGCATCGAGGCCGGTTCGGTCATCGCAGGCCCGCCTGCTCGTCGTTCTCCGGGTCGAGGCGTGACCAGATCCGGGTGAGGTCGCGCAGGTCGTCGTCGTCGAGACGGTCGAGGAAGAGCCGGCGCACGTCGGCATGCTGCTGCTTCCATGCCTTGCGCAGGAGGTTGCGTCCATCGGCGGTCAGCACGGCGACGTAGCCGCGCCCGTCCCCGGCCGCACGCCGGCGCTCAATGAGCCCGCGGCGCTCCAGCCGGTCGGCGAGCCGGGTGAGACCCCCGGTCGACATCAGCCGATCCCTGGCCAGCTCGGACATCCGCATTCCGGAGCGACCGGCCCGGCCGAGCAGGGACAGGACGCTGTACTCGGCCATGCTCACGCCCAGCGGCCCCAGCCCTGCCTCGATCTCACGCCAGATGCGGTCGTGGGCATACAGGAAGCCCTGCCATGCCTCGTTCTCAAGGTCGCTCAGACGCGGAGTCGCCACTTCCGCAGGGTACCGCGACCGCCGTCCTCAACGTCCGGGACGCATGTCTGCGCAGGCAGTACACCGGGTGGAATATCTGCCTGCGCAGACACCTTATTGAGGGCGTACGCCGAACGGCGTCCGCACGAGAGACCGTAAGGAGAACACGTTGAACACCACCGTCACCGGCGAGCGATCCCCCTTCGAGATCGGGTTCATGACGTTCGCCGAGATCACCGCCGATCCGGCCACCGGTGCGCTTCCCTCCGCGCACCGGCGCGCCCGGGAGACCGTCGAACAGGCGCGGCTCGCCGACGAGGCCGGGCTCGACCTGTTCGCCGTCGGGGAGCACCACCGCACCGACTTCGTCGGCTCGGCCCCCGCCGTCGTACTGGCCGCGGCCGCCGAGGCCACCACCGACATCAGGCTGACCAGCGCGGTCACCGTGCTCAGCTCCGACGACCCGGTCCGGGTCTGGGAACAGTTCGCCACGCTCGACCAGCTCTCCGGGGGCCGGGCCGAGATCATCGCGGGCCGCGGCTCCTACACCGAGTCCTTCCCCCTCTTCGGCTACGACCTGGCCGACTACGCCGACCTGTTCCGCGAGAAGCTCGACCTGCTCCTGCGGATCCGCGCGCAGAACCCGATCACCTGGAACGGACGGCTCCGCCCCGCACTGGACGCCGCCGACGTCGGTCCCCGCGCGATGCAGGAGGAGCTGCCGATCTGGGTCGGGGTAGGGGGAAGTCCCGCGTCCGCCATCAGCACCGGCCGGCTCGGCCTCCCCATGGCCATGGCGCTGCTGCTCGGGCCGATCACGTCGCACCGGCAGACCGTCGATCTGTACCGAGAGGCCGCCCAGGACGCCGGGCACGACGCCGCCAAGCTGCGCACCAGCATCAACCTCCACGGCTACGTCGGACGTACGAGCCAGGGCGCCCGCGACACGATGTACCCCTACTTCGCAGAGGGCATGATGGCCAACAACCACCAGCGTGGCCGCGGGTTCAGGATGCCGCGGGCCGCCTTCCAAGCCCAGACCTCCCCCGACGCTGGTCTCGTCGTCGGCAGCCCGCAGGAGGTCGTCGAGAAGCTGCTGGCCTACCACGAGCTCTACGGCCTGGACCGCGCCCTGATCCAGATCGGCTTCGGCGGGATGCCGCAGGACGACGTCCTCAAGGCGATCGAGTTGCTCGGCACCGAGGTCGCCCCCGTCGTACGCCGCGAGGTCGGCTCCCGGAAGGAGCCGGCGGCATGACCACCACCATGAGCGACCAGCGGGCTCCCGTCAGCGGGCGCACCGGACTCGCCCCCTCCCAGGAGGAGGCTCGGACACTGCGGGTGGTCGTCGTCAACGGCAGCCCGAGCGAGAAGTCCAAGACCGTCGGACTGGTCGACGTCGTGCTGCAAACGCTCAGCAGCGTGCTCGCCGGCCACGCCGTCGCGGTCGAGCACTCCCGGATCGACGTCTACCGGCTCGGACCCGCCTTCACCGGAGCCGTCGAGAGGGAGGGCATCGCCCCCGAGGTCGAGGACGCGCTCCGCCGCGCCGAGGAAGCCGACCTGCTCATAGCCGCCACCCCGGTGTTCCGCGGCTCGTACACCGGCCTGTTCAAGCACTTCTTCGACCTGGTCGACCAGTACGCGCTCGCGAACAAGCCGGTCTTCCTCGCCGCGACCGGCGGCGGGGATCACCACGCGCTGGTCCTGGAACACGCCCTTCGCCCGTTGTTCGGGTTCTTCCAATCGATGACCCTCCCGGTCGCCGTCTTCGCGTCCTCCGGCGACTTCGACGGCACCACGCTCCTGACCCCGCGCGTCTACGGCCGCATCGAGATGGCCGTGGAGGACGTGAGTGACGTCCTCACGCTCGTGGCGACTCGGCGGAAGCCGGCTGGCTGACACCAGCCGCGTCACGGTGACCACAAGTGGGGACGACCCGTTGGGCTCCACAGAGCCGATGACCTTGCCGCTCAGCTTGCGCGTCTCCGGCAACCGGGCATCGGCGGTCACCGTGGCCCCGGCCGGCACGCTGATCGGGTGGGCGGCGAGGCGCCCCTGCTGGGACGATGTTCGTTGTAGATGGTTCGTAGGACGGTCGCGTAGGGTGTGGCCACACCCTTGCGCTGAGAGGTGACGGCCCATGAGGCTCGAACTCACCAACCACGAAGCCCTGCACGGTTGGGGCGTCGTCAACAACAGTGCCGATTGGCATGCTCAGCGCAACCGGAAGCCACCCGCGTCCATCCAGGCAGTCGGAGACATCCTCTTCAAGGCATACGGCTGCCGGACCGACACCACCACCACGGTCGAGCTAAGCGACGACGAGCGGGCGAGCCTCGCCGAGCTGGTCAGCGAACACATCGCCCTGTGGGGGAAGCGTGGCCAGGAGAACGCCGCAACACCTCATCTGCGCTCGCTGGTCATGAAGCTGGGCGGCTGAGATGCCTACACCGGGCAGCACACAACGAAAGTTCCGCCTCGCCGACGATGCCCTGTGGGCCGAGTACGACCAGGCGTGCCGTGACATCAACGGCAGCGCGGACCGCAGCGACGACATCCGCAAACACGTCGAGGCCGTCGTCGCCGAATGGAAGCAGCGCCGCAAGTTGAACTGACCCTCCGGCGGGGCTCGATTCCGCCCGGGTCACATGAGGCCGCCGGTGGAGAGATCATTCTCGTTTTCCTGATACACGAACTCCGCAACATCTGCCGCTGCGGCACCTACGCCCGGATCCGCGACGCCATCAAGTCCGCCGACGAAAGATGTGACACCTGCCAGGCGCGGCCGATGAGTTCGCGGCTGCCAGCCGGTCAACCCCCATGACACCCAAGGAAGGAGACCGCCATGTCCGAGCTTCTCGTCGACTTCATCACCTCCCTCGACGGTCACGCGTCAGCAGAGGGGTGGCCCGGGTTCTGGGGCCTGGAGGGACCGGAGTACCTTACGTGGCTCGGTGAACAGCCGGGGGTCACCTACCTGATGGGGGCGAACACCTACTGCCAGATGTCGGGCTTCGCCGCCGGCGAGGTCCCCGATGGCCAGGACGAGTTCAGGCCCGAGGAAGAGGCGTCCGTCGACGAGCTCACGCGAGCACCCAAGGTGGTGTTCTCCTCTTCCCTGGAGGAGCCGCTGACGTGGGCCAACTCCACGCTCGTCCGCGATGACGCCGTCGAGGCGGTCCGCGCCATGAAGTCGGGCGGCCCGGCCCTGCTCAGCACGATCGGCAGCCTGAGCCTGTGCCGGTCCCTGCTACGGGCCGGGCTCGTCGACCGCTTCCGGGTCGTGATGTTCCCGGTGATCACCGGGGCCACGGGTGCGGAACGCATCTACGACGGCTACCCGGACGTCGCCCTGGAGATGACCGATCACCGCACCTTCGACGGCCGCATCCAGCTGGTCGAGTACAAGCCCCGCGTGCTTGAGCACCCGGGGTCTCGGTAACTAGAACGCGTTCTTGTCAACGGAGGCGGGGTCGAGCAGGCTACGTCGCATGGACCTGATCGCCCTGGAAGAGATCCGTCAGGTGAAGTACCGGTACTTGCGCTGCCTGGACCTGAAGGACTGGGACGGGTTCGCCGACACCCTCACCGAGGACGCCCTGGGCGCCTACGGAACCCGCGCGGTCGGCGGGCCGCTGCGGCTGGAAGGCCGGGACGCCATCGTCGGCTACATGCGCGACAATCTCGGTCCCGAGATCACCACGGTGCACTTCGCGGGCCAGCCCGAGATCCGGGTCGACGGCGACCGGGCCGAGGGCACCTGGTGCCTGGAGGACACCGTCATCGCCAAGGCGTTCCGGGTGCTGATCCGCGGATCCGCCTTCTACGAGGAGACGTATCGCCGCTGCGCGGACGGCGGGTGGCGCATCAGCGGCATCGGCTATGAACGGACATACGAATACTCGATATCGCTCGACGATGTGCCGAGCTTCAGGCTGCTGGCAGACCGCTGGGCGCCCCCGGGCACCTGACCGGTGGCGTCAAGCCCTGGCGCGCTCCTGCTTGAGGCGGAGTTCCTCCCTGCGGACCTCGGCGTAAATGGCCTGCTCGCGTTCCAGCCAGTCGGGCCTCTCGGCCTTCAGGTCCTCGATCTCGGCCGTGGTGAGGGGGCCGGTGATGCCGGCGCGGGCCAGACCTGAGATGGAGACGCGAAGCCTGGCGGCGGCGACCTGGCGGGGGTGGGGCCCCTCACGGCGCAGGTTCGCCAGCCATGCGGGCGGATCGGCCTGGAGCGCGTTCAACTCGTCCCGGGAGACAGGACCGTCCTGGAACTCGGCGGGTGCCGCCGACAGCAGGATCCCCAGCTTCTTGGCCGCGGTCGCGGACTTCATGGTCTGCGAGGTCTTCGCTTTGGACGTGCCCATGACGCCAAGGGTAGCCAGCGGACGAGACTAGGGTGGCGGAGTGAGCGATGCGGAGTTCCGGCTGGCCTACGTTCCGGGGGTGACGCCCGGGAAGTGGGCCCGGGTGTGGGCGGAGCGGGTCCGGGAGGTGCCGCTTCACCTGCTGCAGATGCCGGCGGCCGAGGTCGTCCCCCTGCTGCGGGACGGTGGCGTGGACGCGGCGTTCGTACGCCTCCCCGTCGACCGCGAGGCCCTCCACGTGATCCCGCTGTACCTGGAGACGACCGTGGTCGTGGTGCCCAAGGACCACGCGGTGGCCGCGGTGGAGGAGGTGGAGCTCGCCGACCTCGCCGACGAGGACGTGTTCGAGCCGCTCGACGACGTCTTGAGCTGGGACGAGCGCCCCGGGCAACCGGCCTTCACCCGTCCTGAGAGCACCGCCGACGCGATCGGGTTGGTGGCGTCGGGAGCCGGCGTGCTGCTGGTCCCGCAGTCTCTGGCCCGCCTCCACCACCGCAGAGACCTCACCTACCGGACCGTGACCGACGCTCCCCAGTCGCAGATCGGCCTGGCCTGGCTAGATGTCGAGACGTCCGACCTCATGGAGGAACTGATCGGCATCGTCCGCGGCCGCACGGTCAACAGCTCCCGCGGCCGCAACCCCCGGCAACAACAGCCCGCCCGTAAGAAGCCCCCGCAACAGCGCCCCGCTCCCAAGCACCGCCGCCAGAACCGCCGCCGGAGGTGACGCGAGCGGCCGACGTGTCATGCGCTCGGCTGAGGAAGCTTGCAGTCGGCGGTGGGATTGAGACCGATGTAGTTGAGCGGACCGGTGGCCCAGGTGATTCCGATCGTGGCGATATTGGCGCAGCTGCCGTCGAACTGGGCGTAGTAGTGGCGCTGTCCCGCGGCGAGCGCTCCTACGATCAGCCAGACGACGAGCATCCACCGTCCGGACCTCATCACTACCTCCGGTGACCGCCTCGCCGACTTTGGGGTACGACAGTAACGACATGATCGTCCATAGTTAAGCAAGACGGGCCTGGTGTGTCCTGTCACCCGCGCAAACGGGCCGGGGTGCGTCGTCAGCCGAGGCGGCTCAGGGAGGGGCAGACGTCGCGGTAGTCGATGCCGGGGGCGACGTATTGGGTCCATTCGGCTCGGGTGAGGGTGCGGCCGGCTATGGAGCAGGCGATCTCCGCCGGGTCGGCGGGCATGGCGATGTTCCATCGGCGGATGGTCACGTCCAGGTCGCTGGTGGTGAGGGTCTTCGTGTCCGGGCTGAAGAACAGGGCCGTCGGCGGGCCGCTGTGGCCTGTCAGGGGCGCGCCTATCTGGCTTTGGCTGGTGACGTCCCAGAGTCTTACGGCCTGGTCTTCGCCGCCTGTGGCCAGCGTGGTCCCGTCGCGGTTGAAGGCCAAGGTGCTCACCGGGTCGGAGTGGCCGGTGAGCGGGGTGCCGATCTGGCGCTGAGCTCGGACGTCCCACAGGACGGTCGTGTTGCCGGCGCCGATGGCGAGGGTGCGGTTGTCGGGGGCGAGGGCGACCGCGTTGACCTGGTCGGTGAGGCCGCTGATCGGCGGGGTGAGCTCCTTGCGGCCGGCGACGTTCCAGAGCCGGACCGACCGGCCGGAGCCGGCGGCCAGGATGCTGCCGTCGCGGCTGAAGGCCAGCGCCGAGACCTCGGTGGCCGGCGACAACTTGGCGGCCAGGGTGCGGGTTCGGAGGTCCCACAGGTGCACGTTGCCGTCTTGGGGGCCTCCGCCGGAGGCCAGCATGTGCCCGTCCGAGCTCATGGCCAGCGCGACGCTGTCCTTTTGGGAGCCCTGCAGGACGGACGCGCGCCGAGCCGCCGGGTCCCAGAGGACAAGGCCGGAGGGCTCGCCGGTGACGAATCTGCGTCCGTCGGGGGTGACCACGATGTCGCGTGGGCTCAAGGGTGCCCCAAGCAGTTTTCCGCCCGGGAGGGCCGGTTGTGTCTCCTTTCTGCTGGTGACATCCCAGGTCCGGAAGTCGAGACCGTCGGACGTGCCGCTTTCGGCGATGAGGGTCCGTCCGTCCGGGCTGAATCCGTGATTGGAGGGATAGTCCAAGCCTTTCTTGGCGCCCGCGAACCGGAAGGGATTGCGATCGGACTGGCGGACTTTGACGTCCCACAGCCGCACCGCCGCCGTGGAACCGTCCCCGCCCAGCGAGACCACCGTGTCCTTGCCGACGAAAGCGGCGACTCTGGCTGAGGCGGCGCCGTCATTGGCGATGGAACCGATCTGCGTGCCGCCGGTCTCCCACAGCTGCGTGCCGATGACCACGACCTGGCCGTCGGAGCTGAACGGTCCCACTTCGTCGTCCTGCAGGCCGACGGTGATGGTGGCGCCTCGCTGGCGGCCTGTCCGCGCGTCCCACAGGTACACCTCGTCGCCCTCGTCACCCGCCTCGAACGCTCCCTCCACCCGCGTGACGACGGTCCGGCCGTCCGGGCCCAGCGCCACCACATCGCCCTTCGCGGGGAAGGTCGCCGTGCGCCGGCCGGTGGCGAGGTCCCACACCGCCACCCCCTCGGCCGTGTTGACCGCGACGGTCTTGGCGCGGGGGCCGATCACGGCGCCCTCATCAGAGGGGATGCCGCGACCGCGCCGGCGCAGGGTCCCTACGTCCCAGAGCTCGACCACCTCGCCGTTGTCGACGGCCACGCTCTTCCCATCGGAGGTGAACACCACCGAACTGGGCTCGGACGATACGGGCAGGTCGCCCAGCGGCCGGCGGGTGCGCACGTCCCAGAGCCGGACGGCCTTCTGCACGATCTCCCCGATGCCGCCCGATTCGGCTGCGGCGGCGGCGAGCGTCCGGCCGTCCGGGCTCAGCGCAACCGACATGGCCGTCGGGGGACCGGAAGGCTTGAGCAGCCGCAGGAAGCCGCCGATCTGGCGGTGTCTGCGCACATCCCACAACGCGACGGTGCCGTCCTCGTTGCCGATGGCGAGCATCCGGCCGTCACCGTCGGCCGCGACCGTGATGGGCGTGCCCTTGTAGTCGCTCAGGACGCCGCGGGCCGGGTTGGTGACGATGTTCATCAGCGCGGCGCGGCTCTCGGGGGTCTCGCGGATGTTCCCGGCGGCGACGGCCAGCAGGGCGGCCTTGTCCGGGTCGGTGCCCGCGAACTGGCGGCTCTGCGCGGCCAGTTGCCGCGAGGCCGCGACGTCGCGCTGGTCGACGCTGGTCCGCTGCGCCTTGACCGCCCATCCGGTGGCCGTCAGCGACACGACCGTGGTCACCGCCAGCACGGCGGCGACGGCGCGGATGCGCCGGCCGCGGGCGGTCTGGGCGCGGGTACTGGCGTCCAGCAGGCCGCGCTCCAGCCGGTTGAGCGACTGGCGGCGGCCGGGGGTGGCGGCCCAGTGGACGGCCTCGTCCAGGTGCGCCCCGGTCAGCACGTCCCCGCGGCGGCGCCCGTGGTCGGCCCAGGTGCGGGCGGCCCGGCGGATGCGGTGGTGCACCGCCAGGCCCTCCCGCTCCTCGTCCGCCCAGCTCCGCAGCCGCGGCCACGCCCGCAGCAGTGCCGGGCGCGTCAGGACGACCTGCTCCCCCGTCACCACCAGCAGCGGCCGGAAGGCCCACACGACATGCTCCAGCGCCTGCGCCTCGCTGGGATCGTCCCGGTCCGACAGCTCCGCGGCCGGTACGGGGCGGATGGTCAGGTTGCCGTCCTCGCCGGGCACCACGCAGCGCAGGAACACCTCCGGGACGAGGCTCTGCTCACGCGGCGGCAGCGCGGCGAAGGCGTCCTCGGCGACCTTGCCCAGCGCCGGGTCGCCCGGCTCCCACCGGGAACGCGACTCGGCCTGCGCCGCCCCGGCGGCGACCAGCTCCTGCAGGTCACCGGAGCCCTGGTGCGGGTCCTGGGTGAGCGCCGCGAGGATCGCCCCCGCGGCCGGACGCGCCAGCGGATCCTTGGCCAGCGCGGCCCCCACCAGCGGACGCAGCGCGTCGGGCAGCGCGGACAGGTCCGGTTCGTGGGTGCGGATCGCGTGGGCGATCTCCGGCAGGGTGCCGCCCTTGAACGCGTGTTGCCCGGTGGCCGCGAACACCATGATCGCGCCCCAGGCGAACACGTCGGCCTCGGCCCCGGCGCGCTGCCCCGCGTACGCCTCCGGCGCCATGTACCGCAGCGTCCCGGCGAACCCGCCGCCCTCGGTGGCCGTGTGGGTGTCCAGCACCCGCGCGATCCCGAAGTCGATCAGCCGCGGCCCGTCGGGACCCAGCATCACGTTGCCGGGCTTGAGGTCGCGGTGGACGACCTTGGCCTGGTGGATGGCGGTGAGCGCGGTGATGATCCCGATCCCGAGGCGGTGCAGATCGTCCCCGCCGAACCGGCGCCCCGGCCTCCCGTCCGCACCGTTGACGGCGCCCTGGAGGCTCAGCCCGTCGATGTACTCGCTGACGATGTAGGGCCGCGGCGGCTCCAGCCGCACATCAAGGATCTTGGCGGTGCAGAACGAGGCGACCCGCTGCGCGGCGCGCGCCTCGGCGGCCATCTGCGCCAGCTCCCGGGGCGAATCCTGCGCCCCGTGCAGCACCTTGACCGCCACCCGGACCCCGTCGGGACCGTAGGCGTCGTACACCACGCCCTGCCCGCCCGCGCCCAGCCGCCCCGACAACCAGAACTCACCCTGTCTCTTATACAC